>PWNW01000226.1 GCA_003557605.1 Spirochaetaceae bacterium | reverse complement strand
TAGGAGGAAGTTCATGGTACTCCTGCTTCAGCTCCTCCTTGGTCTTGGAGAGATGGGTCATTTCCGGTTTGAAGAACAGCAGGAGGATCAGCCAGGAGACCGGCAGCACCAGCAGTGCGGAGGGCACTCCGTAGAGCATCCACTGCCCGAAGGTGATGTCGATACCTGCCATTTCGCTGATGAACCCGATGGCCAGGGGATTCGGGCCTGCCCCTGAGGGTGTAGCTATTCCCCCCAGGATTGATCCCCATGCACAGGCGATAAGCAGGGCTTTGCCGAAATTGCTCTTCAGAGGGACCACTCCCTCCTCCTCGCAGATGGCAACTGCCAGGGGCATCAGCATGGCAGCGACGGCCATATTGGTGATCCACATGGAAAGCAGCACACCGGTGAGCATGAATCCGAAGAGTATGCTTTTTGTGCTGTTGCCGGTTCTCGAAAGGATCATCACCCCGATGCGCCTTCACAGTCCCGAGCTGGTGATGAAGGCAGAGAGCACCAGCACCCCGATGAAGAAGGTGATGATGTTGTTGCCGAACCCGTGCATTACGATGGTGCTGTAGCTCTCCACCCCCAGAAGGGCCAGAAACACGATGCCCAGCAGGCCGGTGATATGAAAGGGAACTGCTTCGGTCATCCAGAGGATCAGCGCAAATACCAGCACTCCGAGGGCAGCCTGCCCGTCGGAGGTCAGCCGTGCATCCCCGACATGGGTGACTGCTTCAGGGAGGGGAAGGCGGTGAATGATGAATATAAGAATCACAGATATGAACAGCACCAGCATGGGCTTCTTCGATTTCATGGGGTACCTCCCAGCATTTCCCGAAGACAGTCCTTCATTCGGCTCGGACGGTCGGCGGTCATCACCCCGGCAGCTTCCAGGGCTTTTACTTTTCCCTGCACCGATCCCTTCCCTCCGGTAATGATGGCCCCTGCATGGCCCATACGTTTTCCTTCTGGGGCGGTCCTCCCTCCGATGAAGGCAGCCACGGGCTTGGTGAATATCCCGTCCTGAATTGCCTCGGCGACCTCCTCTTCCATGGTGCCTCCCAGTTCCCCGATGATGACCACTGCTTCAGTTTCCGGGTCTGCCTCGAAGCTGGGCAGCATTTCAGCGAATCGGGTGCCGGGCACCGTATCTCCGCCGACTCCGATGAGGGTGCTTACCCCGAATCCTGCAGAAACCACCATGGCGGTAATTTCGTTGGTCAGAGACCCGCTTCTGGTCATAATGCCTACGGTTCCTGGGGTATAGACCCGCTTGATCCAGTAGGGGAACATGCCCATCATGGCCTTTCCCGGTGAGATGACCCCGGAGGTGTTCCCCCCGATCACCTGGGCGCCGCAGGATCGGGCGGCACTACGGATTTCCAGCGCATCATGGAGGGGAATCCCTTCAGCAACGGTGACGATCTTCCTGATCCCTCCGTCGAGGGCCTCGAAGACCGCATCCTTTACGAATCTCGGCGGGACGAATATCATGGAGGCATCAGCTTCATGCTCCTTCAGGGCATTGCGCACCGAATGGTATACCCGTACCCCCTCAAGGTTCTGTCCCTCCTTTCCCGGGGTAACTCCTGCGGCAACACGGGTTCCCATAGTGATCATGTGTGTGCTCCAGAATGCCCCCTCCTTGCCGGTGATTCCCTGGACCAGTACTCGGGTTTCTGTGTCTGCAAACAAGCTCATACATGCACCTCCCCTGCGGCTGCAGCGACTGCACGGCGCACCGCCTCTTCAGTATCAAACAGCGGCTCCAAACCTGCCTGGGAGAGAATCTCCACTGCCTCCTCTTCATGGGTGCCCCTGATGCAGGTGATCACCGGGCGGTCGGGCTTCAGTTCCCTGACGGCATCCACAATGCCCTGGGCCATTACATCGGCCCGTGCTATGGTGCCGAAGGTCACCACAAGGATCACCTTTGAGGGATTTCTCAGACATAATTCCATGGCTTTCATTGCCTTTCGGTAATTTGGCCCCCCGAATTCAAGGTAGTTAGCCACCGTGCCTCCCTGGTAGTGCACCAGGTCAAATACCGCGGTAGTCAGACCTGCTCCTGCGCACATCAGACTGATGTCCCCGTCAAATTTGAGATAGGGGATGCCCTCCAGTGCAGCTTCATATTCCGTGGGATCATCAAAATGCTCAGGTCTCATGGTGAACTGGGGATGTCTGTCCAGGCAGCTGTCGTCTATCACCAGCTTTGCATCACCTGCGGTTACTTCACCTGATTCGGTAATGCACAGCGGATTTATTTCTGCAAGCTCCGCATCAAACTCACGGTAGAGACTGAAAAGCCGCTGGATGATCCCTGCAGTCTGCTTTGCGGCCTGGCCTTCCAGTCCCATGGCATAGGCGATGTGCCTGGCCTGGAAGCCTTGGAGTCCCCTGAAGATATCGACGGGTTCGCGGATGAGTTTTTCCGGGCTCTCTTCAGCCAGGGTTTCGATGTCGATTCCACCGTACCGGCTGGCAAGTATCACCAGCTCTGCAGTGACGGGGCTGCAGGTCACCGACACAAACAGCTCCTCCTGTATGGAAAGAAACTCTTCCACAAGCAGGAGGTTTACCCCGGGGACGGAGCATATGCGGGATGCCTCTGAAACTGCCTCCTCTTCGGTTCGGACTACGGAGATTAATCCCGCTTTTCCTCGACCGCCCTGGAGCACCTGGGCCTTCAGGACGCAGGGCAGGCCGATGTTGCCGACAGCCTTGGTGACCTCTCCGGGCCCTGCAGTGATTCCCCGGGGCACGGGTATTTTCGCTTCAGAGAACACCTGCTTCGCCTGATATTCAAACAGCTTCATACTGTTCCTGCCTTTTCCCGCAGCGGGGAGAAAACCTCTTCATCTGAAGGCCGGTGGTTTTCCACGGGTTCACTGAGCCAGGTGATGTTCAGAAAATGTCGGTAGCTGATGTTTTCTGTGGTGATGTTCCCTCCCCATGTTCCGCAGCCCAGAGTGACGGTGCTAGGCATGCCGTTGGTGAAGGTTCCTCCGTTTGCCGCAGCCTGGGGCTGGCGGACCACAATTCTGCTGGTGGGCATATGCTCACCGAGATAGTCAATGTACTGTTCGTTGAAGGTATGGATTCCGCAGGAGTGTCCCTTTCCGCTGGTATCAGTAATCCTGCGAAGCAGGTCAAAGGCCTCCTGGAAGGAGTTCTGCTTCCATACCGTAAGGACCGGGGAAATCTTCTCGCCTGCGAAGGGGTCCTCCTCCGGGGGCATGGTCCCTTCAACCATGAGAAACCGTGTTCCCTCAGGAACGAATATTCCGGCTCCTTCGGCGATGACGTGAGCAGACTGGGCAATGATTTTCGGATTCAGTACATTCTCTGTCCATAGCCAGTTCTGCAGAGCCCTGCGCTGCTGTGGAGTGCACAGATGCCCGCCCTGGGCAATCAGTTCTGCGGTCATGTCATCGTATACCGATTCGTGGATAATCACTGAATTCTCTGAGGAACAGGATGTGGCATAGTCAAAGCATTTGCTTGCAGCGATTTTTGCCGCAGCATCGGGGATATCGGCGTCTTCAGCGACGATCTGCACTGCATTTCCCGGTCCTACCCCGTAGGATGGCGTACCGCTGGAATAGGCTGACTTCACCATGGCGGCACCGCCGGTGGCAAGTACGAGATCAGCCTGCTTCATCAGTTCAATCGATGCAGAAACTGAGGGCTCTTCTATGATCTGGATCAGGTCCTCGGGGGCTCCTATACGTTTCAAGCCCCTGCGCATGAACGAGACGGCCAGTGCCGAAGCTTTCTTCGAACGAGGGTGGGGTGCGAATATTACGGCGTTTCGTCCCTTGAGGATTGACAGGGCATTGCTCCCGGGGGTTGCCGTGGGATTTGTTACCGGCGTCAGGGCCGCCACTACCCCTACGGGTTTTGCATATTTCCTGATTCCCCGAATTGGGTCGGATTCAATCAAGCCGACAGAGGGCTTTCCCCGTATGTCTGCGAGGACCCCGAATATCTTGTTTTTATGCTTGGTGATTTTGTCCTGCACATTGCCCATGCCGGTCTCCTCGACAGCCAGTTCGGCAAGCTGGGCAATATTCTCATCATGATATACTTCCCATCCCGCAGCGAGGCACACCAGGTCTATCTGTTCTTGGGTGTAGGATGATATTTCCTGCTGAGCCTTCCGTGCCCGGGTTATCAGGGAGCTGATTACGTCTGATGTTTCCATGGTGCATCCTCCAGACTACTTGAAATGTTTCTCTTCCAGTTCCTTGACTAAATTGAAATTCTTCGTCAGGAAATCCTTCTTCTCCTCCATTTTCTGGGTAAAGGCCACCGAGAGCCAGGCTTCGATGATCTGCACTCCAAGAAAGGGTGCGGTGATCCATCCCCCGAGGGTCAGCACATTGGCATTGTTGATGATCTTTGCACGCTCGCCGGAGAAGATATCATCGGCAACACAGGCGTATACTCCCTTATGCTTGTTGGCAATAATTGCCATGCCCTGGCCGGTGCCGCAGACAAGAATGCCCCGGTCCGCTTCACCCTTCTGCACTGCTTCGGCAACCTTCGGCGCCTGGATGGTGTAGGGCTGGGGGTGTTCGGCATCCTCAATGCCGAAATCCATTACTTCAATGTCGTCCCTGCTTCGCAGGTGCTCGACAATCGCCTGCTTCAGCGGGAAACCCGAAAGATCGGAAGCCGCTGCGATGGTAAGTTTCTTCATCTGTGTTTCTCCTCTTTTCTTTTTATCACGGTCCTTGCTTTTCTGCATATCTCATCGCTGTGAAGGCCGTAGGCCTCCATGAGGTACTCCAGGGTTCCCACCTGTCCGAAGAGACCATGCACACCGATGAACTCCATGGGTACAGGAAGATGCTGTGCCAGGACCTCCGCCGCCGCACCTCCGAGCCCTCCGGCGATTTGGTGGTTTTCGCAGGTGACCACAGCCCGGGTCTTTTCGGCATATTTCAGAAGCAGCTCATGGTCAAGGGGCTTCACAGTATGCATGTCAAGCACCGCAGCAGAAATCCCCTCTTTCTCCAGCTGTTCTGCAGCCTTCAGGGCCTCAGGGACCAGTACGAATCCCGTCGCTGCAATGGTGAGGTCGCTTCCGTCCCTCAGAACTTTTCCCCGGCCGATTTCAAACTGCTCTGCCTCAGGGTAGAGAACCTGGGACCCCTTTCTGTGAAGTCGGAGGTAGACGCATCCCGGATGGTCTGCCGCCTGCTTCACAAGCTCCTTAAGTGATATGCAGTCCGACGGTTCCAGGATCACCGCATCGGGTATCAGGCGCATCATGCCGATATCCTCGAAGGGCATGTGGGTGCCTCCGTTGAACTGGGCAGTGATGCCGGGATCGGTTCCCACGAGCTTCACATTCAGCCGGGCATAGTTTGCCGATAAGAAAAACTGATCAAACACCCTTCTTGATGCAAAGGTGCCGAAGGTGGCGGCAAAGGGTATTTTACCTTCCGTAGAAAGTCCCGAGGCAATGCCCACCATATTCGCCTCAGCCACCCCTACATCAAAGAACCGGTGGGGGTAGGCTTCCTTGAAGGGTCTGGTCCCTGTAGCATTCATCAGATCAGCTTCAAGAACGCAGATTTTGTCGTTGCTCTTCGCAAGCTCCATCAATGTGTCAGTATAGATGTCTCTCATGTCCTTAGCCATTGATCTGTTCTCCTTCCAGTATGCGAACTGATTCACGGGCTTCTTCTTCTGAAAGGGGCATATTGTGGCTGCTGAGTTTCCCTTCAGCAAGATGACATCCCTTGCCTTTGACGGTATCGAGGATGATCATTGAAGGGCGGCACTGCTGGCTCTTTGCCCTGGCCGTCGCATCAGCGATTTCGGTGAAATTGTGGCCGTCGATTCTCTGGACATTCCAGCCGAAGGAGAGCCATTTTGATTCCAGGGTATCGATGTTCATAATGTCCTTGGTTGTCCCGTCGATCTGCATCTTGTTGTAGTCCGTATACGCAATCAGCCTGGAGAGGCCGAAATGTCCTGCGCTCATGGCCGCTTCCCATATCTGTCCTTCCTGGGATTCTCCGTCGCCGATGACAGCGTATACGTAGTTTTTTCTTCCGTCCATCCGGTTGGCCAGGGCTATTCCGACAGCCGCTGAGAGTCCCTGGCCGAGGGATCCGGTGGTCATGTCGATGCCTGGGGTGCGGGTGCGGTCGCAGTGGCTTGGAAGGGACGTGCCTCCCTGGTTCAGCGTGTCAAGCATGCTCAGGGGAAAGAATCCCTTCAGCGCCAGAACGCTGTAGAGCGCAGGCCCCGCATGGCCCTTTGAGAGAACAAGACGGTCCCGGTCAGGATGTCTCGGTGCTTCCGGGTGCACCTCCATTTCATAAAAATAGAGATAGGTGAGCACTTCGGTGACCGAAAGGGATCCTCCTACATGCCCGACTCCCAGCTTTCCGATGGAAAGCAGAGTATGGGTCCGCACTTCCCGGGCCTTGTTTTTCAGCGCTGTGTGCAGCTGCGTGTCCATAATGCCGGCTCCTTTTTTCCTGATGATTTCCCGATTGTGAAACGGGCAGGTTCATGCTATACTTACTTTCAATAAGTAATAAAAAAATATCACGGTACAGCCCTTTTGTAAAGTACCGATGGAAATTGTGCGCTATGGATGCATGGAGATTATTCAGGTATACTGACGCAGCTGCAAGGAGCTTTGAAGATGAGTGTAGTCATTAATCCCCTGCGAGGTGAGGATGTCCGTCAGAAGAATGAAAAACTGATCCTGCAGGCAATACAGCAGAGAAAGACCATTTCCCAATCAGAAATTGTAGCACTTACAGGGCTGAAGGCCCCTACGGTGCTTCGCATATTCTCCTATCTTGAGCAGCAGGGACTTATTGAGGCAACCAAATATATCCATCCCAGCAGCGGGGAGCGTAAGGGGAGAAAGCCGGTGTTCTACCAGGTGAACCCTAAGGCCCATTACGTCATCGGGGTTGAGCTGTGGTCAAAGCAGGTCTCAATTGCAGTAGCGGATTTTTCTAAGCAGCAGATCTATTCAAGAAGCATTCCTGTCGTCATCGAGCACTCTGAAGAACTCTATGCCATGGTGCATGATCTGATTACAGAAGCGGTATCATACTTGTCCCTGGACATGTCCTCCGTCTTGGGCATTGGTGTCGGAGCTCCGGGACGTATCAAGGTGAAAAACGGAGAGATCATCTATTATTCCCGGGTTAAGAACTTGGAGAATTTTCCCTTAGCCAGGCGCCTGGAGGAGGATTTTTCGGTTCCGGTACTGGTGAACAACAATGCCAGCGTTGTAGCCATGAATGTCTTCAGGAAGGAATCAATGGGGTCATCCCGGACTTTGCTTACTATTCTTATACGCAGCGGAGTGGGGGGAGCCTACATCTGCCATGGACAGCTGCTCACGCCCCAGGGACGAACTGCGGTTGAACTGGGCCATCTCTCCATCGACCTCCACGGCAGGGAATGCGACTGCGGAGGAAAGGGATGCCTGGAGGCGTATATTTCAGAAGTGTCCCTTCTGGATGATGCAAAGCAGGAACTGGGGATTGATTCCCTTGAAGAACTGGACCGCCGCATCGGTGAGGGCCAGGAATCTGCGCTTTCGTTCATTCAGCAGCGCGGGGAGTACCTTTCCTGTGCTGCAAGGGACCTCTATCATCTGTTTGCCCCCGACACGGTAATGATCATTACCAGGTATCCCCACATATCCCGGGTGTACGCAGCATTTGCCGAGGATGTGCTCAGCCGTGACTCCTTCTGTCAGGAAGAGGAGGGCGTTCAGGTGATACCCGGGGTATATGATCCTGTTGAGGCCTGCAGCGGCGCCGCTGATCTGGTGTTCGACTCCTACTTTCTTCTCCAGTAGCTTTTCTCCGGCGGTCACCTAGAAAAATTCTTGACAGGGTGTTCGACCTGTGTAATACTTACTTATTGTAAGAAATAATAAAAGGAGTTGAATATGAAAGCAAAAACAGTTTGTGGAATGATCCTTGCAGTTCTGCTGGTATGCTCAGTGTTCCCGGCCTTCGGGGGAGGCGCCAGGGAAGCGGACCGGGAAATCGTCCTCACCTGGCCATGCATCTGGGTAGGACAGGACTCGAAGGCAGACACCATTGAAGAAATTGTAAACGAATTCAATGAAATGCATGCGGGAGAGATCAAGGTGGTCATTGAGCCTCAGCCGGACTATGACGGATATGAAGATACCATCAGAACGCGTCTTGCAGCCAGGCAGGCCCCTGACATCTTTACCTTCAAGCTCAGCCCGACCACAGCTGCTTACTACAGCGGGGATCTGCTGATGGATTTTTCTGATGAACTGGCAGGAAGCTGGGGAGAAACCTTCAACCAGGGAAATCTTGATGCTTCCACCATCAACGGACAGGCCAAGTCCCTTCCCTATGAGATCGGGTTTACCCCCGTCTGGTACAACACCGAGCTGTTTGACGAAGCCGGCATAGATGAATTTCCCCGGACCATGGATGAATTCTGGGATGCCTGTGATAAACTGAAGGCTGCAGGGATTGTTCCCACAAGCCAGATGACCGGAGGGACAAATTCCTGGACTTCAATGCTCTGGTACACTCACTTTCTGGGAAGCTACGGCGGCCCTGGTGTTTGGGAAGAGGGCTGGGACAGCCCAGCGTTTGAGCAGGCTGCGGCTGTTCTGAAGCAGCTCTACAGCGACGGAAATACCACCCGTGATGCCATCGGCGCTGATGCGGGAGTTTCAGGAGGACATTACCAGGCTGGAAGAACTGCCATGTTCATCAACGGCGCGTGGTATATCGGAAACATCAGAGAAAACTCCCCGGAAGTGTATCGGGCAACGAAACTTGCTCCGGCACCCCAGGCCGGCGACTACTACGGTCATCAGGTTGGCTGGCTCCATACGAACCTCGGTGCGGCGCATACCGATGACCCGGCACGGCGTGAAGCGGTGATTAAGTTCATGCAGTATCTTACTGCTCCGGAACAGGCAAAACGGGTTTCTCTTGCTGCAGGCTCCCTTCTGGCAGTAGAATTTGAGCTTGCCGAGGAAGATGAGCTTGATCCGCTCCAGGCAATGTTTATTGAAGCGGGAATTCAGGCTGAATTCCTGATTGACCATGTGGAAGCATCCATGCCCGTGGATGTTGTCTATGAACTGGGTCAAGCCATCGGCGCAATGGTTCTTGAGGACAGATCCCCTGCGGAATTTGTTCAGATGCTCAGGGCTGCCGACCCACGTGAATAGGGTATGCTGAAAACTATGAGCCGGAGACATGCAGTCTCCGGCTCATTTCTAACATATGCGGTGCAGTGAACAGAAAAACGAGGTGTTATGAGTTCATTAGACAGAAAGACATCCAGGAATATGAAGTGGATTATCCTGTTTCTGCTTCCTGTGACGGTTTTGCTTATCAGCTTTTTTCTCTATCCGATTGTATTTCTGGTAGTATTAAGCTTTATGGAATGGAACGGAATTGAACCGATGTCCTTTGTGGGAATGAGCAACTTTTCCAGTCTTTTTTCCGATTCAATTTTCCAGACTTCCATAAAGAATAATCTCATCTGGGCGTTTTCTGCAGCGCTTCTTCAGATTCCCCTTGCACTGCTTATTGCCCTGATCCTTGCCCGTGAACCCAGGGGATGGAAGTTTTTCCGCACCGCATTTTTCCTGCCCAATGTAATTTCTCTGGTAGCCCTGGCCATGATGTGGAGGGCTATGTACAATCCTGAATTCGGAGTGGTGAACGTTCTGCTTGAAAATATCGGACTCGGTCATCTGGCCAGAAACTGGCTCGGCGAGCTGGACAGTGCTCTGCCGGCAGTAATTTTTTCTTATCAGATTTACATCGGGTACTTTATGGTGATTATTCTGGCGGGAACGATCTCCATTCCAAAGTCATTTTATGAAGCTGCCATGATAGATGGAGCAAATGTTCTGCAGCAGGAACTGTACATCACCCTTCCGGTGCTCAGGGGCATTATCGTCACCGCCGGCACTCTGGCGGTTGCCTTTGCCCTCAGGCAGTTTGAGACAACCTTCCTGATGACTGCCGGAGGACCGGCTAATCGCACCCCGGTAATGGGGCTGTATATGTACCGGCGCATGGCGGGACTTACCTACGGCCGTGCTGCCGCCACTGGAGTTCTGCTGATTTTGCTTGGGGTGTTTGTCCTCAGCGGTTTACAGAGAATATTCGGAAAATCCGACGCCGTCGGTGATTCGGTGCAGTAGGGGGATGCGATGAGCACGCTTCAGTTGACAGAAACACATCCTGCTCTCAAGGCAGCGGCAAAAACTGCAAAATGGGCAATGCTGATAGTCTATTTCGTCATAGCAGTATTTCCGATTGTCTGGCTGACTGTTTCAGCCTTCAAGACGAACTTTGAGATAGAGACTAGCCCCTTTTCCCTTCCCGAGGTTTGGCAGTTCCAGAACTTTGTCAATGCTCTGAGTGTTTCAGGTCTTCCGCAGTTTTTTATGAATTCCATTATTGTCGCCGTTGCCGCGACGGGGATAAATCTGCTGGTGACATCCCTGGCATCATTTGCCGTTTCTCGGGAGCAGTTCCCCGGAAGAAAGATATTTTTTACCTTTACTACCGCGGGAGTATTGATACCGATTATTGCATTTATGGTTCCCTATTATACCCTGATTACCCAGCTTCGAATCTATGATACCCTGCTGGCGTTGGTGGTCACTTATTCGGCCATTAACATTCCCATCTCCATGTTCCTGGTCAGCAGCTTCATGGCAACTATCCCAGGGGAGCTTGAGGATTCAGCAGAGATTGACGGATGCAGTTTCTTCCAGCGATATGCAAAGATTATCCTGCCGCTGGCGCGTCCAGGCCTAGTTACAGCAGGAACCTTCAGTTTTATATACTGCTGGAATGAGTTCATCTATGCACTGCTGCTGACTTCCTCAACCAGCTCAAGGACGGTGCAGCTGGCAATCCGGTTTTTTACCAGTCAGTTTAGGACAGACTATGCGTGACTGTATGCCGCCATCGTGCTGACGATGATCCCCAGCATAGCTGTCTATGTATTCATGCATGATAAAATCATATCAGGGCTGACCGCCGGAGCTGTCAAAGGGTGATATGATAGATGATTATGTCCTCGGCTGCGGCCATGAACATGTTCATACTGACGGATACCGCCCACGGTCCCGCAGCCATGATGACGGTCCGCTGACTGGATTGTTTCTTGGAGGGATCGGCGCTTCGGTCTGCTCCAGGGACCTCGACGGCAGGTTTGCCAGATGGCACCTGCAGAACGGGTATCATGTTCGGCAGATTATTGATCAGGCGTTCTTTGCCCTCAGATGGAAAGCTGGTAATGACTCAGGATACTTCAGACTTGCAGGTTCAGGGCCCCATGCCGCTGAAGGAAAAAGAGATGTCCGCTCCCTGTTTCCCGTGGTGCGGGAATCCTATGATGCTGCGGGAGTCCTCTCTGCAGAAGCAGAGTTTTTTTCCCCGGTGTTTCCCGGAGACACCAAGGCATCGGTGCTTCCGGTGTGGTACTGTGCCGTTACCGTGACAAACATATCTCATGGTCCTGCAGATGCTGACATCGCATGGTTCTGGCCGAACCTTCTGGGCTGGAGGGTTCAGCAGGTGACACCGGCAGAGCGGGGTGCCTGCTGGCCGGGGCAGACACACAGCGGAAATACTGCGTCGGTTTTTGGTGTTGATGACATTTCTGGGGTGATTCAGCAAAGATTTCCCGGAAGGCCGGTGACAGACGAGATGGAGGGGGAGATTGCCCTCTGCACCTACGGGCAGCCTGGTGAACGGGTTTCTGTCCTTCCGTGCTGCAAAGCAGGACAGAACTTGATTGATCGGTCTCCTGAACACCAGGAGTACACTGCTGCTTGGGCTGAAGCGCAGTTTGCTTCCCAAGGAGTGCTTCCAGGAGAGGGATTCACCTGGAATGCCCATTGGGATGAGGCCCTCTGTTCTGCGGTGTCCAGGGGGGATACCCTTGCAGCTGGAGAGAGCCGTACCTGGTCCTTCTGCCTTGCTGCTGACATGCCGCTGGTAAAATTCGGTTCCGGAAGAAGATGGTACCGCAAGTATACCCGCTGGTTCGGCCGCCGCGGACGGGGTGCCTCAGGTATTGCCCGGTATGCGGCAGAACACCAGTCAAGATTCCGGGAAGAAATTTCCCAATGGCACAGCAACTGTTTTACCTCTGTTGATGCAGACCGACGCACCGTCGCTATGCTGATCAATGAGCTGTACCTGATGCAGGGCGGGGGGAGTGTCTGGACAGAAGCAGCCTATGAGGATGATGCCCTGGAACCGCCTTTGCTTGGGGGTGGGGAACACTGCGCTTTGCTTGAGGGATATGACGTCGGCTACTGCTACTACAACACTCTGGACCTGTGGACCTACGGCTGGTATGGGGTGTCCCGGTGGTGGCCGGAATTTGCATCCTCCGTATTCCGGGACTTCCTTGATGCTGCTGAGGTTGAAATACCTGACCTCCGCATGATATACCGGGATGAGCAGATGAGGCCGATGCTGACCCGGGGCAAACTGCCCCATGATCTCGGTGCACCGATGGAGGATCCCTGGCATCTAATAAACGGGTACCAGATGCGCGATGATTCCAACACATGGAAGGATCATAATCAAGGGTTTCTCATCAGCTTCTATCTCCATGTGAAAATGCATGGGAAGACCTTGACTTTGGATGAGTGGAGGAAGGTGCGCTGTGCAGGCCGGTTTGTGATCAGTCAGGATGCTGACAAAGACGGACTTCCCCGGCATGACATCTTCGGGGACAGCACCTGGGACAATCTCGGCATCAAAGGGGTATCAGCCTTCAGCGGCACCTTGAATCTGGCATGCCTGGCGGTGCTGGCACAGTGGGCCGGAGAGATGGGAGATGACAGTTTTGCCGCACTGTGCCTGGAACGGCTTGCCCTTGGACAGCGGACCCTGATGAGCACCCTCTGGAACGGGAGATACTTCCGTTTGTGTGAAGAGGGCAGGTATGCCCAATGCATCATGGCTGACGGTGTTCTGGGGGTGTACCTTGCCGATATTGCAGGGCTGGAGGGATACCTTGAGGAAATTGACAGGGATCACGTGAAATCCCACCTTAAGGCATTCTATGAGATTAATATGATGCAGTGCTGTTCCGGCAGGATCGGACCGCTGCTGGCCGCATCCCCCGGCAGGACCGTCTTTGACGGCGACGGCGGGGATGAGCTGCAGGTGAATGAGGTTATCGTGGGATCAGCCTGGAGTGCAGCTGCAATGATGAAGCATTACGGTCTGCATCAGCAGTACCAGCGTATTGCCGAAGTACTGTATCGGACCGTGTACGGTGAGGGGGGGCTGCAGTTCCGCACCCCTGCTGCATATGATCCCCAAGGCAGGTTTCGCGCCCCGATGAACATGAGGCCTCTGGCGGCCTGGTTTACGGCATGGGAAAGCGGCGGAACATGACATGTTTGCGGAATGTACAGAACAAAGAACATAACAGGAGCAGAATATGAAGCAGTCAGTAAGACTTGGAGTTGTATGCCTGGCACGGAAGACCTTCGACTGCCAGGCAGCAGAAAAATTATATGAGAAGATATCAGATGATCTGCATCAGATAGAGCAGGCGGAGATTGAACTGATCCCGGGACTGACCATTGAGGTTGAAGATGCCCGAAATGCCGCCAGATATCTTTTAGGAAAGCAGATTGACGGTCTGGTGGTTATCAGCGGGACATTTCATCTCGGGCATCTTGTGCTTGAAATGGAGAAGGTGCTCCGTGTTCCGATACTGCTGTGGGCGCTTCCGGAACTTCCCTACAACGGGGGGAAGATCCGTTTGAATTCAGTCTGCGGAATAAATCTTGATGCTTCCAACCTCTATAAAAGCGGAGTGAAGAACTACAGCACCTGCATCGGCCCCTCCATTGATATGAACTGGGTTGATGCCGTCCGTATTGATGCGGCCTTCAAGGAGGCCCATATTGGGATTCTCGGGTACCGGGCAAAAGGTTTTTTCAATCTTGGTGTCCAGGATCTGGGGGTATACCGGAATACTGGGATGCTGATTGATCATTATGAGCTGGGGGAAGTCTGGAACTATCCCGCAGAGGAAGCTGAAGTCTCCCGGAGAATCGACCAGATACATGAGCTCTTTGCAACAGATGATGTAACCGAGCAGCAGGTTCGACGTATGGCGGAGCTGGCGGTAAAGTTTGACGGGTTTACCGATGAGCATAATATTACCGCTCTTGCGGTGAGATGCTGGCCTGAATTTGCCGACGGGTTCGGCATAGCTCCCTGCGCCGCCATGTCCCTTCTCCAGGCAGAAGATAAACTGCTTGTCTGCGAAGGGGACATTGAAGGCGCGATATCCATGATTGCCCATCGTGCGGTGGGGGGGGAGTTTCCTTATCTCTTTGATTTCTCCCAGATGGATTTTGAAGAGGACTATGCGCTGCTGTGGCACTGCGGAGTTGCTCCCTGCAATCTCACCGACGGCAGGTGCGAACGTTCTCTGTCTTCCTACCACGCAGGCGGCAGGGGGGTCACTGCAGACTTTGTATTGAAAGACGGTGATGTATCGGTGCTTCGCATTGATTCGGCGGGGAGCGAGTACCGTGTGCTTCTTGCCCGTGGAGAGGTTATTCCCATGGAAAAGGAGCTTCGGGGCACCTATATGAAGGTTCGGTTCACCATACCGGTGGAGCAGCTGCTGCAGAAGGTCATCACAAATGGTATTGCCCATCATGCTTCGGTGGTATATGGTAACTTCATGGAGCCCTTCAGGATTTTTGCACGGTTGAAGGGCTGGGAGGTCATTGAATGATCGAAGTTCGGGTTATGGATGATTCATTCACCATCCGAGATGGAAAGAACATCATCCTGACCCATGATCCTAAACAGCCCTGCATCGCCCTTGGTACGGGTGAGGTTCATGCGGAGTCACGCTCCGGAACCTTCCGCCTGAAAAAGCGGAAGGTTCCGGAGACCCCGCTGACTCGGATAACAAGGGCAAAGCATTTTACCGACGGATCCTGTGAAATTGTACTTGATGACCTTTTTATGCTGTTTATTGCACCTGGTGCTGAAGGGGCGGCAGATATTTCCTTCACATTGCTGAAGGACGGATGGAACTTTTTTCGGATGGTTCTTCCAGCTCAGCGTGACGAGCATATCTTCGGGTGCGGAGAGCAGTTTTCTCACCTTGACCTGAAGGGCAGGCGGGTGCCGATCTGGATATCAGAGCCGGGGGTGGGGAGAAACTGGTCGCTGTTCTCCATCCTCACCATGCTGAAGACCCGGCATATACCGAGGCGGCATGATACGTATTTTTCCATGCCTGTGTGGGTCTCCACATCGGGGTATTATGCCAGCCTCAACAGCGCTTCCTACTGCGAACTGGATTTCCGAAGATCAACCTCAGCAGAAATTGCTCTCTGGGATATTCCCAAGGGCATTACTATCGGAATGAAGGATACCATGAAGGAGGCCTCCGGTGCCCTGTCCCTGCTGCATGGACGGCAGAAAAAGCTTCCTGACTGGGTCTATGACGGCATGCTGCTTGGAGTTCAAGGGGGCAGGGATACGGTTCAGTCCGCCCTTCAGAAGGTGCAGCGGGCAGGCATGAAGGTGGCAGCCCTCTGGTGCCAGGACTGGCAGGGAATCCGTATGACATCCTTCGGCAAGCAGCTGTTTTGGGCTTGGAAATGGGATAATGAGCTCTATCCTGACCTGCCTGAGTTTATTCAGGAACTGAGAAAAAAGGGCGTGCGGTTTCTTGGATACAATAATACATTTCTGATTCCCCGGGGAAAGATGTACCAGGAGGCGAAGGCCGCAGGATATCTTGTCCAGGACTCCAAAGGACAGGAGTGCCGGGTATATGTGCCTTCAGATCCTGCTTCCATGGTGGATTTCACAAACCCCCGTGCTGTGAAATGGATGAAGCAGATAATCCGTAAGAATATGATAGATATCGGCATGTCGGGATGGATGGCTGATTTCGGTGAATATATTCCCCATGATGCCCGGATGCACAACGGAGAACCTGGGCTGAAGTACCACAACCGGTATCCCGTGGACTGGGCTCGGATCAACAGTGAAGCGGTGGAGGAGGCTGGGAAAAGCGAAGAAATTGTCTTTTTTATGCGTGCCGGATTCACCGGATCCGCCCGATGGAGCCCCTGCTTCTGGAACGGAGACCAGCTGGTTGACTGGAGCCGCGAGGACGGACTCCCCTCTGCGGTGACAGCTTCCCTTTCCTTGAGCACCTGCGGAGCTGCAATAGTCCACTCTGATATCGGAGGATACACCACCGCAGGCTGGAAAAAACGCTCAGCGGAACTGCTGATGCGCTGGGCGGAATATGCGGCATTCACCCCGGTGATGAGAAGCCATGAGGGAAACAGGCCCCAGAGAAATGTACAGCCCTATTGCTCCGATACACAGGTCCTTGAACACCTGGCACGTATGACACGGATATTCTGCGCCCTGAAGCCTTACCACCAGGCGCTGCAGGACCAGTACTGTGAAACCGGAGTTTCACCCATGAGGATTCCTCTGATGGAGTATCCGGGAGATGAAGAACTGCTCAGATATCCCTACCAGTTTATGTACGGAAGCGACCTGCTGGTCGCTCCGGTTCTGAAACCTGAAAAACGGACATGGGAGGTACGTCTTCCAGGCGACAGCTGGGTCCATCTGTGGACTGGTGAGCAGTATTCCGGGCCTCGGACAGTTACCGTTGAGGCGCCCTTAGGACACATTCCTGTGTTCTGTCGCGGGCAGTCGGCATGGAAGCAGCTCTTTGAGTCACTGAAAGATATCAAGTGAGTATGAATCTGAGAATCATCGGTTAAAGAATCTGCTGAAAAGGGTGATCTCATGGGAAAAATCTTCAGTGAGTACTTTTCTTTTTTGCGCTGTGCTGATACATTCTTCTGTATGAAAATTTCAGAGCGCATAGTGAACGCACTGTTTCGCATGCTCTTTCCGATATTTTTTCGTCTCAATCTTGAAGCTCTGGAGAAAATTCCAAAAAGCGGGCCAATGATGCTGATCCTGAACCACCCGTCACGGTATGAAGGACCGATGGCATATGTGTTTCTCAAACCGAGGAGGACCATTGCTCTGGCTAAGCAGCAGCTGTGGCAGAGACGGTCAGTCGGCTGGCTGATGAACATGTGGCAGGCAATCCCGGTTGGAGAAAACGGAATTGACAGAAGGTCCATGGAGCAGTGCTTTGAGGTGCTGGACCAGGGTGATTTTCTCTGCATTGCCCCTGAGGGAACCCGTACGAACGACGGAAACCTTCGGCAGGGCAAGGCGGGAACTGCATATATTGCATGGAAAAAACAGGTTCCTGTTATGCCCCTGGTTACCGTGGGGTTTGAAAAGTTTTCCTACTGCATCAGGCGGCTGAAGCGGACTCCAGTTCATATTGCAGTGGGGGATCCCTTTGTGGTTGAATATGGGGGGACCAGGCTTCCAGCCGAAGTTCGCCAGGAGATTGCCGATGAGATGATGCTTCGGATTGCTCAACTGATGCCGAAATCCTACTGGGGCTATTATGCAGAGTACCCCCTGGAGTTTACCAGAACCCGGGCTGTAGCAGAGAGCCTTTAACCTGCGGGTTAGGGAATTGCAGTTTTCTATGCTGACATTTCGAATTTTTGAAGAGCATGATATCACACGGGAGCTGGATGAGAAGATCCGTGAAGGTCTGTGCCGATGCTTCCCGAAGGATGCTCAGTACTTTTCAAAGCATCGGGGATGGAAGGGATCATTTCCCTCATGGACCGCAGTCGGTTTTGATAAAGCAGGGCAGCCGGCTGCTCATGCAGGCATCATAGAGCGGGATATTCAGATTGACCGGCATCCGGTCAAAGCCCTGGGCATCCAGAATGTCTATGTGCTTCCCGAGTACCGGGGAAGGTCCCTGACGTCACTGCTGATGGAATGCATCATTGATGAGGGAATGCGGAGGGGCATTGAGATCGGTCTTCTGTTCTGCAGACCCCATATTGAAAAGGTCTATACCGGAACAGGATGGAGGAAGGCAGAGGTGCAGAAGATCATTGCCGAAGGGCTGAAGGGTGAATCTGCAGAGAGGAAGCTCCTGCATGACGCCCTCTACTGGCATCCCCTGCTGTCAGAAACTGAACCTTCCGGCACCGTGAACCTTATGGGCCCTGACTGGTAGTCCTGCATGCGCTGTTACTGACGCTGCGGGAACTGAGACCAAAGACTGCATCTATCCCGATGCTCTGAGGCTGATGAAGCACCATTACGGTATCGATATGGAGCTGTCCCTATCTTGCCTGCTCCCATCGGGAGGACTGGGGCCTTGATGATCCCACTGGATCAGGGGACGAGGAGTTTTTGCGGATTATCAAGAGCATTGAACAGAACATACTGTCTCTGAAGGAGGGCATTCAGAAGGGAACTCTGTAATAGGGGACTCATTCCTGTAAAATGAACATTTGATTAATTCATTGTAAACAGATATGATAAGTCATGCGGTACATGAAGCACCTTGATCAGTGGATAACCCGTCATCAGGAATCCTCAGGGGAAACGAGATACGGGCGGGCACGTCTGCTTGCATGGATGCTGGTGTTCTCCTTCGGCGTCACTGTGCCGGTGCTTATGCACCTGCTTTTTTTCAGCATCCAGGATCCTTACAGAGTTCCATACATAATCCTGGTGAGTGCGGTGGTGCTTGTCATATCGGCAGCGTTTTTCCTCAACCGACATGGAAACTACCTGACCGCTGCGGCACTGTTTACTGCCTGTGCGGTAGCAGGTCCCTGGGCATCCCTGGTGTTTGATCCGGGGATCCTCCAGGGAGACTTCTTGCCCCTTGCATATATTTCCTTGAGTGTGCTTATTGCCAGCATCCTTCTTCCACTTGCTGCAGCTGCAGTGCTGGCGGTGGTGCAGTTTGCGGCACTTGCGGTGCTGCTGTTTTCACTCCCCGTTTCCCACGTGATCAACCTGCCGAGTTTTTTTGCGTTTCTCTTTTTCCTTTCAGGACTCAGTGTCATCTCCAATCTGCTGAGCAGACGTGATATGGAGCAGATCAACACCCAGCATGGACAGCTTATGAAGCTTTCCCAGAAGCTGAAGGAGCAGAGCATACGGGACCATCTGACAGGAGTGTTTAACCGGAGGTACCTGGAATCGGCGCTTCACCAGGAGATTTTGAGGGCATCGGAGCGGAATATTTCCTTCTGTGTTGTTATGCTCGATATTGATCATTTTAAGCAGCTCAACGACACCCAGGGACATGCTGCAGGTGACCGTCTGCTCAATATGCTGGGCGAGTACCTTACTTCTCAGGTACGAATCGCTGATGTGGTCTGCCGCTACGGGGGAGATGAGTTTGTACTCCTCTTTCCCGGGGCAGAGAGGAAGACCATCGAGCAGACCGCTGAAAAGATTCGTCTTGGAGTTCAGCTGCTCTGCAATGATGCAGGAATGTCAGGCATCACCATATCCCTGGGGATTGCGGTATTTCCTGAACACGGCAGGACGAAGGAAGATCTGACAGCGGCTGCTGATGCTGCGCTGTACCGGGCAAAGGCCGGTGGCAGGAACCTGGTGATGACTGCAGAGCATCAAGAACCTGATCGCCCCTGATATCTGCAGCAGTACGTTCATTCAAGGCGGTATAGTATGGCGTTCATCAGATGCGGTTTGTTTTCAGAGGTCCTTCGCATTCAGACGGAAATCAATGTGGTAATTCCGGAACAGTCCGGTATCGCTGAGTCATATCCGGTAATATGGCTGTTCCACGGCATGTCGGACAATCATTCCGGATGGATACGCAATACCTCAGTTGAGCGGTATGCAGAGGAATACGGATTTGCTGTGGTGATGGCCGATGCCCAGCGAAGCTACTACTGCGACATGCATGAGGGGGGAGCATACTGGAGGTATATGAGCGATGAGCTGATCACCAAGGCAAGAAAGCTCTTCCCGCTTTCTCATGAACGCAGCAAAAATGCCGCTGCAGGACTTTCCATGGGAGGATTCGGGGCATATAGACTGGCCTTTGAGAGACCTGAGCTCATCTGCGCAGCCGGCAGCTTCTCCGGCGTCCTTGATATCCCCTCCCGTCTGAAGATGAACCGGGGCAATAGAAGCGAGATGAGAAGGATATTCGGGCCCCCTGAGCAGGTCCCAGGATCTGTGAACGATCTGATTCACCGCATGTCCCGCCTTACTGATCCTGAATCGCTGCCTGCACTGTACCAGTGCTGCGGCACCAGGGATGTCTATCTGAAGAACAACCGAAGATTCGCATCAGCTGCCCAGGCGGCAGGAATCCCGGTAACATACCATGAGGATGAGGGATACGGTCACGAATGGAACTACTGGGATATTTCCGTCAGAAAGTTTTTTGCATGGGCAGCGGCTGTGATGAAAGAAAAATAAGGCTGAACCATTTTTCGAATAAGGGGAGAGTAAATTAACCTGGGGCGGCTGCTGTGTAAAGGAAATTCTGGATACGCTGTTATGATATAGTCCTGTACTGAATATGGGCTTTCGTGAACTTGTCCGATAGTTTCGGAATCTTTTTTTGTATCAGCGTAATCCGTTCCGGGTCGAGCCGACTATCGTAGGAAGTTCGAAAAACTTGCCGAAATCCTAACAATTCTCCGCACAGCATTGCGGTTTCCCTGTCACATAACGCCGGCCGTATGGAGGGCAAATTCAATTGCATCCGGTCTAGCAGTTCCTTATGCCAAGATTCTGAAGGGAGGTCATTATCAAAATATTTGATGATCCGCCGGAAGTAGTTTTCTATTGAAGAGTACAAAACGTTCAGAGTATACCCCAGGGCTGCCCAGTCCAGATCGTCGTCAGCTCCTTTCTGAATCCTCTCCCATGCTTTTTTATTTAGATGAAGATGTTCCTGTACCGTGACAAATGCTTTTTCTAATTGG
>PWNW01000125.1 GCA_003557605.1 Spirochaetaceae bacterium | reverse complement strand
CGCAGCAGTAGATATAGCACCCCTTCATGGCACGGGTCATCAAGGTACGGTAGATGTTTTTTATCAGCTTCAGCAGCCGCTCAGGATTGTTTCTCAGTCCCTTCTTCCCATTGTTGTCCCTGCAGTCCTCCCAAGATGCATGGAACTTCATTGATGCCGGGTCAAACTGGAGATCCCTGCCGATGATTACTCCTACATAATCGAATTCAAGGCCCTGGGAGGTATGGATGCAACCCACTTGCTGCATCCCCGAATCATCAATCGCCCAAGTGGAGCGGGCGGAACGGGAGTTCCATGGGAGATCGAATCCGTGCTCTGGGATCACCACATCACAGACCTCTCCATGCTTGTTTCCCTCCCGCTCGGAGGTCCATTTCCATGCATATCCCGCAAGCATTCTTGCATAGCTCCCCTCACCATGGCGGGCAAGTATCTGCTGATGCACCTCCTGCGGAGTGCCGCAAACCTGAAAGCGGAATGCTGAAGGATCCCATCCGTCAAAATTTCCCGTGTCCTGTATCTGAAGCACATGATCCAGCCAGTTAATGTATCCTTCCATGCCGGAACATCTGAACTGCACCTGCAGCTCATGGCGGTGCACCTTCGCTCCCAGGGAGCGGGCAGCATCGGCAATGTTCTGCGAACTGCCGATATCCTCCGGGCGCACCATCTGGTTGTCATCGGCAAACAGCAGAACCTGCTTTCCCGCCCTGATCACATCATGGACCTGGCTTGTTCCGGAATAGGCATAGGCTGTTCCGTCCTTCAGTCTGTGGGCCTCGTCAACAATAATCACATCATAGCTGTCATCAGGCACATTGAGAAATCCTGCAGAACCGGTGATGATCGCATCCAGCACAAAGGCATCTTCAAGATTCCTGCTTTTCTTTTTCAGCCCTGCCTGACTCAGCCGGCTTTTCATCACCTCACGAAAGGCCGCATTGGGAGCCGCCAGCACCGCATTCCTTCGTTCCTTCAGCAGGGCATAGAGCACATTGAAGGAAAGGACCGATTTCCCGGTCCCCGGTCCCCCTGAGATGACCGTAACCTCCTTGGAACTGCGGCACAAGCGCTGCTTCAGCAGCTCAAAGAGGACCTTCTGCTCGTCAATCAGGGTGAAAAAGGCATTGCCGGTAAACAGGGAGCCTACTGCATCAATGAGTTTTCTGCTTGGACGAATGGTCCCATGCTCCACCGCATAGAGAATGTCCAGTCCCCTGCCTTTTCCCACATGTTCGGTAATAAACCTGCTCAGCAAATGGTGGTCCTCACGCAGAAATATCGGACTGTCCTCAATATAGTGCCTGTATACATCATCGTGAAGCGGCTCAGGATCATGCTCCTGATAATTGTGCAGATACGCACAGCTCTTCGTCCTGATGCCTTCAGTTTGTATTGCCTCGTTAAATTCGCAGAGAAACTTCCTGTACCCGCTTGCCTGGTACGATGGATGGGAGACACTGGCTTTTCCATGGGAGAACCAGGTTTCCACGACGCCGTCCATCTTTGTAGCCTCAGCACGCTCCCACTGCTTCAGCTCCACGATGAGCAGATGCTTTTGCTGCTGTGCATCTTCTCCGGTGATGATGAAGTCAATTCGCCTGCTGGTGTTCGGCAGGTTGAACTCAATGAGTATCCCGCAGTCGTCAGGAGCATTGGACCTCCTGACAGCACGTTCCATATAGCTGAGGGAATTCTCCCATGAACGCTTTTCCTGGGGGGAGACCTTCCGCTTGAATACCTGTTCGTAGGAACGGGAAATTGTTTCGGTAATCTGGAGGGTATCGACATCATCCTGGAATTCTCTGCAGCTTCCGCTGTATATCACCATAGGTCACCTCATCCCTGCCCGGCAGGCAAGTGTTTATGCCTATCATACCATATTATACAGAGTCTGCAGATGTTTTTTCCTCATCTGGAATGATCAGTCCTGACGGGAGTATTTCCTGAACTCACCCCTGGAACGTTCCGCGGGATATTTCTCTTCATTGAGCTTCAGCTTCCTCTCCACCTCTGAGGCAATATCAATATTGAGGATATCAGCAAATCTCAGAAGATAAATCATGGTGTCGGCGGTCTCCTCCTTTACCCTGCGGTAAAGGTCACCGTCATTATATATCTCCTGGGGAGAGGGATTGTGAAGCCATTGGAAGTTTTCAAGAAGTTCTGACACCTCCACCGACAACGCCGTGGCTACATTCTTCGGTGTGTGATACACCTCCCAGTCCCGCTGCCTGACAAATCCTTCTATGGTCCGCTGTACTGCCTGTATGTCCATTTACTCCTCCCAATGATACCGTGCTTTCCAGTACCGGGTATCATAGCATGGAGAGGGGACGGCAGGAAAGGTCATCTTGTTTTTACAGAAACTGGAAATGCGTCGTGATCAAACCTCTCCAACTTCAGCGGTATTTCCTGCATTGATTGTTCCTGGTATTTGAATCCAGGAATTCATGAACCCATACGCATTTTTTAAAATACTCTCGCCGGATTCTTCAATACGCCGACAGTGAAATCCATCTATCTGATGAGGTTCCGCCATCGCAGCAGGTATTGTTTTAGGATGGACCATGACTGGGAACTTCTCGAATACCTCACCGGGAAAACTGTCCCTGAACTGCTATCGAAGCTTCTGGTGCAGCGTTCCCCCAACCGGGATGATCCGGTAATGGGGCTCATAGGCTTCAGCATACCTTCTGCTGTGGCGCACTGCCCCGCTGCGGGACTGCAGGGCTTCTGAGATGACCTTGAGATCATCCTCAATGCCCGTAATCCCTTTGATTACCGGTTCTGCGGCAGCAAGGATCTCCTTCCATTGAACGCCCCATTCAGTGATATCAGGGAGGGTGAACAGTGATGCGCCTTCGAAGAACCCCGACAAAAACTCCTCCGGCGGTATGATGCCGTCAACTATGACATCAAGGGGGGCACGGAAGAACCGGCTTCCGGTCCCGCAGGGTTCCAGGGTATGCCTGCCGGAAGACCTCATACCTGCAAGCTCCTTGAAGAAATAGTCTCGTGCCCCATGCACATCCCCAAGCAGGTGACCGGGGCCAAATTCATCCTGGTAGAAACTCTTGTAGATGTCGATGATCGAGGCTTCAGGGAAACGATGAAGCATCTGCTCGACTGCCTGGAGTATTCTCTGCTTCTTCATCTGGGAATCACCAATGGAACTCCGTTGAATTCCTCCACGTCCATTTCAACCTCATACACTTCATACATATGTTCAGGGGTTATGACCTCCCTGCCCCCTGCAGCATAGATCCTATGGTCCTTCATGAGGATATATGCATTTGAGTACCTCAGGGAGAGGTTGATGTCATGGACGGTCATCACCGCAGCCATGGAATGGGTCTGCACAACATCCTGTATTGCAGAGAGGATTCTATGCTGGTTTTTCACATCAAGGCTGTTGGTGGGCTCATCAAGAATAATGATCCCGGGCTCCTGCACCAGGGCCCTGGCAACCTGGACCAGCTGAAATTCCCCGCCGCTGAGCTCATCGGCATACCGCAGGGCAAGACGGGAAAGCCCCATTCGGTCAATAACGTCCTCGGCAAGTTCATAGTCCCTCTGTGAAGCCGTCCATTGGAAATGGGGTCTGCGTCCCAGTAGGATCATATCATACACGGTCATTCGTGATGTCTCCCCCTGCTGGGGGACATAGCCGATTTCCCTGGCTATTTCCCTGGAGCTCATATTTCGACTGTCGGTATTCCCGATGTATATGCTTCCCTTTTGGGGGGAGAGAATCCTGTTGAGGCATTTCAGCAGGGTTGTCTTTCCTGCACCATTGGGACCGAGTATCGTCAGGATGTCATGACGGCCCAGTTCAAATGATATATCCTCAATCACCGGTTCACTCCGGTAGGCAAATTCCACTCCATCCACATTAAGCATCATCGTTTCACCCTCCCGACAAGCAGGTAGATGAACAGCGGCCCCCCGAGCAGTGAGGTGAGGATCCCGACAGGAAGCACCATGGGGGAGAGGAGAGTTCTTGCCGCGGTATCAGAGACCAGCAGGATGCCTGCTCCCACCAGGGGAGAGGCTGCCAGCAGGAATCGATGGTCAGAGCCGATGACTCTCCTGGTAATATGGGGCCCGAGCAGTCCGATGAAGGCTATAATGCCGAAGAAGGATACCATCACCGCAGTTACCATGGATGCCCCGATCATTGCGGCAACCCGAAGCCGTCCTGTCCTGATGCCCAGTCCCTTGGCGCTGTCCTCCCCTCCTTCCATGGCATTGAAATCCCATCGGTAGAGAAAACAAAGCAGGTATACGGGGAGCAGCACTGCCAATGTAATGAGATTTATGTTCCAGGTAGCCCGCCCAAGGTCCCCGAAGGACCAGGAGACAATGTGGGCCAGCTGCACGCTGTCAGCCAGGTACTGCATCAGGGTGAGCCCTGCCGTGCAGATGGACCCGATGGCAATACCTGCCAGCACCAGCGCTTCGGCTGATACCCTGGTGTACCTGATAATCACCAGCACTGAGAAGGTTGCCAGGACGCTGAATGAAAATGCGGAAATCGTGACAATATGCGGACTGCTGACAACAATTGAAGAGGAACTGCTGTTTCCAGCCTGGAGGAACACAATGGCAAAGGATGCGCCGAAGGCTGCGGCACTGGAAATGCCGAGGGTATAGGGAGAGGCCAGGGGGTTTCGCAGCACCGACTGCATCACCGTCCCTGAGACCGAAAGGCCGGAACCTACCAAAACGGCTGCTATGATTCTCGGCATACGGACATCCCAGATGATCCTCCCGCTTCCCTGCCGGTCAAACCTGGCAAGGAAGGAGATCACCTGTCCGAAGGGAATGCTCACAGCCCCGACAGAAGCACTGATGATCACTGCTGCTGCGGTCAGTGCGAGAAGCATCATAATAAACACCCGCTTGCTCCTGACGTGGCCCCGGTAGGCAAGCAGAGTTCTGCCTCTCACCGGTTCATGGTCCGCCATGGCCCTGCACCCAGTGCGCAGCTTCAAGCCCCCGGCCCTGGCGCTGCATCACATCGGAGTACTGCATCGGCACCTGGAAGAAAAGCTCCCAGATCTCTTCAGCCTGCCTCGTAATGTCAATATCGCTGTAGAGTTCGGGGTACATCACCAACCCTGTATAGTAGATGTTTATCAGCTGGTTTTCCCAGTTGGTACCGTAGTACTTATATACCAAGGTGGTGTGTATATTATTGTTCCTGAAGGCGTCCGCATGCTCAACCAGCACGTCACGATGCTCCTCAAATCCCCGTCGCGCCAAATCGCTGTTTGCCGCATCAACAAACACATATTCCGGACCGGCGGCAATGAGGCTTTCAATGGAGGTCATATAGGGCTGCATGTTTCCTGCAGGATTGGAGGGCATCACATTCACCGTTCCAGTCAAGTCAAAGGGAATGTAGTCACCGGAGGTCCTCAGCAGGTCAGCAGGGCCGTAGAACATCATGCCTCCGGCATAAGCCCGTCTCGGCTCCTCCACCTTCCCGGCACGTTCCTGCAGGTCGTCAAGCAGTTCAGAGATGCCTGATACAAGCTGCTGAGCACGTTCAGACTCCTGCAGCACAGAGCCGAGGAGATGAATCTGCTCAAAGAACCGCTGGGGGTCATTGAGCTCCACATCGGCATCAAGGGCGAACACCGGTATGTCCAGGATGTCCTGAAGCAAGTCGAGTTCAGCAATATCGACGGATGTGCTGAAAATGATGTCAGGATCAGCGGCAATAAGCTGCTCATGGCTCCGGCTGTCGCCGATGCTCGGCAGTTCCTGAAGCCGGGGATGGGCAATCCGGTAGGTCGCCAGATAAAAAAAGGGATGGATGCCCTTCTCCCTGCCGTGACCGGAATCCTCTACGGCAATCACCTTGTCCAGG
>PWNW01000319.1 GCA_003557605.1 Spirochaetaceae bacterium | reverse complement strand
TGTAGTCAGCCATACACAGAAGGGAATATTGAAGGCCGTATAGGGTAGTATAAGGCTGAAGTACGTATTGAGCAGACCAAGGTCGCGAAAATACGCGAATAATGGTATTACACTGGCAATAAAAGGGAACGTGGAAAACCCAAGGATTATAAACAATATGAGCCCGCTTTGCTTCAGTTTAAACCGGCTCAGTCCATATGCGGCACATGAGCTTAGTAGCACACAGATTGCGGTTGAACTGATGCTGACGACAACCGAATTCATAAAAAATCGGGAAAAGGCATGCCGGGTGAACACGGTGATGTAATTGCTGATGACAATGCTTGACGGGATGTAGACTACTGGAAACTGATAGATTTCCTGATATGGCTTAATTGAGGTAATAAACAGCCAAATCACAGGGAAAAAAGAGATCCCGGCAAAGGCAAGGAGAAATACGTAGAATCCTCCCCTTGTAATCAGCTTCTTCATACTCCTGTCCCCATGGCCGATGTTTTCCTGTACAATGCCCTAATGTAGAGCATTCCGCAGACAAGAATCAGCAGAGTGAGCACAAAGGAATAGGCAGACCCAGGGCCAAACTCCGTGTACCGGAAGGTCCGCATATATATCGCATAGACCATAGTCTCTGTTGAGATGCCTGGTCCTCCCTGGGTTATGGCAAAAACGACGTCAAACACCTGCAGAGCGATTAAGGAGCGGAATATCAGGGCAATGAGAATAGAGGGACGCAGCAACGGCAGCGTGATAGAGAAAAACTGTCTGAATTTACCTGCACCGTCAACTTTTGCCGATTCATACAGACTTTCAGGTATACTTTGGAGTCCAGCCAGGAGAATCAGCCCCATATAGGAACTCATCTTCCAGGTCTGTGTGAAATATATCGTAAAATTTGCTCCAAGTGGTGATATCAGCCAGTTCACCGGATTGCTGATAATCCCCATGCGCAGCAGCAAGTCGTTGATCAGGCCGAAATTGGCATCAAACATCCAGCGGAACAGCAGTGAATTGATGATTGTGGGCAAAGCCCAGGGAAGCAGCACCGCTACCCGGATAATCCATCTGCCGGCAAAGGCCTTGTGCAGTGTCATGGCAATGACAAACCCAAAAAGCAGCTGAAAGGATACGGTTATCACCGTAAAAAGCAGGGTGTTTTTCATGGCATTGAAAAAGCGTTCGTCCAACAGCAAATCCCGGTAGTTCTGCAGACCGACAAAAGAGAGTGCTCCGCCTTCGAATACCAGATACTCATGAAAGCTGTACCAGATAGTCTGAAACAACGGCACGATCATGACGGAAGCAAGCAGCAGGAATACCGGTAATATCATCAAATATGCATAAGTTGTGTCAGTCAGTTTTGTGGTCTTCACACAGCGTCCTTTCAGCACGGCAGGGCAGGCTGAAGACTCATCCTGCCTGCCGTGCATAACTTGCTTAATCTATCAGGTCTTCAATGTTTTCAGCGGCAATGTCCAATGCTTTCTCGTAATCCAGTTCCCCAATAAGTGCTCGGTTCAGCTGCAGCTGGATTTCGTCCGAGACCCGCATGTAGTACTGAGTCTGGGTAGTCGGCCGCGCAATCAGGTCCATAGCACCTGTGCGCATTTCCTTGAAACCGGGAATATCAAGCACTTCATCATCATCCCATACCGATTCTCTTGCCGGCAGCAGCCCTGCTTCCAGCGCCCGGATCTTGTTCCACTCATAACTCGTCAGATGTTCCATCAGCAGCCACGCCTCTTCCTTGTTGTTTGAAAAATTGTTCATAGCTAGGGCTACACCACCCAGGGTAGACTGTCCATAGTCATCCCGGCCAGGCATCCTGCCGATTCCCACATCACCGTAAACCGGTGAATCTTCCTGGGAAAACGCAGCCATGGCAAACGGCCAGTTGTTCATGAAAATTGCCTGGCGGTTTTCGAACTGAATTCTGTCGTCGTTGGGATTGTGTCCCGTCACGGAAATAGGAGAAATTCCCCGTTCTATCATCTCCACCATGAACCCCAGTGCTTCTCTCCCGGCGGCATCATTTATGACCACGTTGCCCTGTTCATCTATGATATTGCCGTCCACCCCGGATAGGAAGTTCATGAAGTTACATGTCAGTCCTTCAATGCGGGCAGCCTGATATATATATCCGGATAAATTCGGATCCTGTTCCCCGTCAAGGATGGTTTCTACCATATCAACCAGCTGAGACCATGTCCGCGGCGGAGCGTCGTAGCCGTAGGCATCAAGCAGATCCCGCCGATAATAAAACATTAATGCATCAGCATATAGGGGCAATCCATAGAGTCCGCCTCGGATAATATTATTGCCCAGGGCAGCTTCATTGAAATCGTCTATGTCAAAATCTTCGTCTTCTTCATAGAACTCACTAAGCTCTTCAATCCATCCTGCCCGTGCCATATGGTAAGGCCAGGACGGATCAGTTCCAATAACATCAAGACTGTCGTCCCGAGCGGCGAACATGGTCGAATATGTTGCAAAAGCTTCAGTCGGCACCGATGAAATCGCCACAATCTCGACTTCGATATGAGGGTATTTGCTTTCAAAATCCTCAATAGCCTCTTCTATCAGGAACCGTCCATGTGACCCAATGCTGATTGACAGCTGTACGGGTCGAGGCTCCTGCCTTCCTTGAGCACCAACCACAGAGACCACCGTGATTATGAGTATCACTGCCATGATCCCAACCTTTTTCATCATTCCCTTCATATATAACCTCCTTTTTAGCATATATTTCCTTTACGATGTTCAAAATCTGCTGTTTACTGCAATATTTCTCGAATCTGCTCATTACTGGTAAAATTCATCACCAGCGGTTGGGCCCCTTGTGCATTCGCCTGCTGCCAGGTGGCATACCACCCCTCTGCAGCTGGAAGCACATCCACATACCGGCTGGTACCTGTCTGATAACTGGGGCTGACAAACAGCGGGAATAAAGAAGATAGTCTGCTGGAGGATGTAATATCCTGCTGCTCGCAGTATGCCGCGCCGCCGATTTCTTCACAGGAGAATCCCCGCGGCCGCTGAATTCCGTTTTTATGCTGGTCAAGGTTTCTTAGACATTCACCGCCATCATAAAAAATGAGGCTGACTGCTTCATTCCTGAAACTGCCTATAGCAGGTACCGGTACTATGCATGTCGGCCTGGAAATGGCAACATCCCAAGTGCTGCCCCGGGGAAACCAATTAAAAAACGGTTTAGTAAAGGTCTTTGATCCAGCAGTACGAATCACAAACCCCGAGTTCGAACTGCTCCAGCTGTAGGGATGGGTGCAGAAACAGACATGCAGATCCCCTGACGGGTTTTCATAACAGAAAGGATCCTTCACATGGAGATGTGCTGGGTCATCTGAGGAAATCACTTCAGTAACTCTGCTAGATTTCAGCTGACTAATTGTCTCAGCTGCAATTCTGTCAATTGACCACACACCTGCTCCAGGCTTGAGATAGGAGGAGACTACATCAGGATACGGCCTGCGTTTCTCCGAGGATACAAACAGCTCAATACCTTCTGCTCCCTGATGCAGGGATGCTCCCTCGATGGATATAATTTCTTCATGGGTGCTCTGCAGTTCCTGCTTTGACCAGCTCAGCAGCTTTGAAAAAGTTTTCCCTTTGTCGTCAGAGGCAAAGACAGCAAGCTCAAGACCCCGTTCACCTTCTTGCAATCCGTTTCTTGAGTCCCCCGTGTTGCGATATCTACCGACCAGATACATAATGCCATCAGCATCTTCAATCATATTTCCACCGCCGAACCAGAATCCGAGATTGCTTTCTTTGGGTTGGATAATTGTTTCAGCATCATGCTGGTTTATTACTGTTTTGCATAACCGAGCTAATCGTGTTTCCCGATCCGGTTTCAGTTGATACATGATCGTCTCCTGCCGTTTCTATGATGCATTACCATGTGATATATTATGGCATTACATATTACCACGAAAAAAAACTCTGTCAACAATTTTTTTTCAGCGATAGTCAAGATAATCGGTATAGATCAGCAGTCTTGCCCCTGAGGTGAAATAATGCTCTTGGAGGGGTTCGTAGATAATTTCGTAGGATATCCTTGCATAGAGATATTTCTCCAGCTGTCTTTGAATGTGTTTGATAATCACATCTCCGTGGGCACCGAAGTGACCGGAAAGGTAAATCCGGTTAATATTCAGTATCAGCAAAAGCAAGGACAGTCCCCGAGCGAGATAATCCGCAGCCTCCTCAATAATCCCCAATGCAGCAGATTCGCCGGATGCAGCTTTGGAAAACAGATCATGCAACCCCGCTTCTAAAGAAGATGCTGTCTGATACGCCTCCTCATATTTTTGGTAGAGAATATGCTGATTGATCTTTGTTTCCAGGCATCCTCGCTTGCCGCAGCGGCAGAACTCACCCTGTCGGTCAATGGTCACATGGCTGAGTTCTCCTGAAAGCATATCGTCACCCCTGAAAATTCTGTCATTGACAAATATTCCCACCCCGATTCCCGAACGGATGGTCACCACAAGGAAGTTTTCATGTGCCAGCATGCTGTGTGCCTTGTAAAGCGTATATGAACGGACAATATTGTCTATCTGGACTGGAACAGGAAGTTTACGGGACAAGTTCTCTTTGAGCAGCTGAAAAATGTTTTGCTCTGTCTGAATTATAAAGGAGGGAATGACTATTCCTATTCCGGTCAACTCCATGTTCGGATGCATGGAAAGAAACCGTTCAAGTGTCTGGTAAATGAATAATTCCAGGTGCTCAACCGAGGTGAATACGGGTGTATCAAGGGTGAACTCGGTAATTATCTCGTCCTTCAGGTTAGTCAGCGCAAGATGTGTCCTGTGATACTCAACATCCATGCCCAGTACGAGAAGCGCTTCACTGGAAATATCATATACCGCAGAGTCCTTTCCTGATACATTCTTTCTCCTTGGAGTCCCCTTGAAAGTTATAATTTTGCGTCTTTCAAGCTGAGAAACAATTTTCACTGCTGTTGCCCAGGAAAAGCTGCAGTATTTACAGATTTCCTTTTTCGTAAGCGGTCCATTATATAATATCTGAGTGAGTACCCGTTTTTCATTTGTGGTCATAGGAAGCAGTATACTTCTAATTTTGAGAGCGTCAAATTGTTCCTCCAATAATAAGCATGATTTCTATGAGAAACTTTCAGCCAGAAGGCAATTCAAGAGAAGGTTCAAGGACTTTTTAGCAATAATAACTCATACTAATATTTTTTTACACCAGTTTATAGCTATGAATATAATAGCAGCTAAGGGTTCATGGGGGGAGCAGTATTCGGTATGTTCCTGAAATCCATATTCTTGACATTCAGGAATTGTCTGGGGTGCGGGAGTCAAGATTACACCAAAAGTTACAGACATTCCCTGGTTTGCCGAAAAAATTTCTGCCCTATGCGTCATTCCTGAATCATCAAAGCAAGCTTTCAGCTTTGAGCAGCAGCTTCAGCATCTCTGATTATTCCCCCCCCTGAGAATGCTCCCCTGGCATCGGCCTCGGCGTGATCTGCGGATTGTGTTTCCTTATCTCCCCGGCCTTACCGGCAGCGGTCATCCGGCAGTTCACCAAGATCTGAAACGATTTGCTCTTTGACGCGCCTTCAGCCCTGACGGTGGGGATTTCCCGGGGCAATTCTCTGTCAGGGACTGACTGCCGGGTCAGTAACGGGATACCCCTCTCGCAGCATCCGTTCCATGTCTCAGCCCCCTTGAAATCGTAACACGAACATAGTAAATTATGTCACATGACGGAGGCATTATGGGATTAACACGGTTCGGCGTATCCATGGAGCATGAGCTGGTTACCATGCTTGATGAGCTGCTGGAGCGGGAGGGCTATGCGAACCGCTCGGAGGCGCTCCGCTCCCTGGTGCGCAAGGAGATTGTCAGGACCCTTC
>PWNW01000362.1 GCA_003557605.1 Spirochaetaceae bacterium | reverse complement strand
TTTCCCGAACCGGTCATTTCTGTTGCCATAGAGCCGAAAAGTAATTCTGACCAGGATAAATTACGAAAATCCCTGGAAATGCTTAAACGTGAGGATCCCACATTTACGTATAAGGAAGATGCTGAAACTGGTCAGCTGATCATATCTGGAATGGGGGAACTGCATCTTGATGTACTGGTAACCCGCATCACCAAGGAGATGAATGTTGACGCACGGGTAGGAAAACAGCAGGTGACCTACCGGGAATCTATTACAAAGAAGGTTGTGGAGACAGAGGTGTTTTCAAAGATTTTTTCAGGAAAGCAGCACTATGCTTCTGTCACCCTGCAAGTGGAACCTAATACTGAAAACCATGGGAACATCTACCGTTCTCTGGTAAGCGAAGACACCCTGCCGAGGGAGTTTGCCGATGCAGTGAAACGGGGTATTGAAAATGCCTTTACCGGAGGCATTCGGTACGGGTATCCTGCATACGGGATTATTGTCACATTAACTGATGCAGATTATGACATGCTTACCGCAAGTTCCTTTGCCTATGAAGCAGCAGCGTCCCATGGATTTGAAAAGGCATGCACCCATGCTGATCCCGTTCTGCTGGAACCGGTAATGACTGTTGATGTAATGACTCCGAAGGATTATGTTGGGGATGTGATAAGTCAGCTGGTAGCCCGGGGAGGAATTGTGGAAATCCTGGAAAGCAAGAGCACCTCAGATCATATTCACGCTAAAGCACCCCTTGAGAAGATGTTCGGGTATTCTACGAATTTACGCAGCATCACCCAGGGAAGAGGAAGTTTTGCTATGGAGTTTTCTCATTTTGCCAGGAAATAGCTTCTCATCGTATGAGGAATTATTGAATATATATTGACATAACTGCAGTCTGCTTTTAAAGTATATGCTGTTGCCCGCTCATTACAGATACATAACATGGAGGAATTATGAGTTATACCAGCGCTGACATCAGGAATATTGCTATAATCGGTCACAACGGCACTGGGAAGACCACCCTGTTCGAACATATGCTGCTCGCTGGTGGTGCTGTTTCCAAGGCTGAATCAATAGATTCAGGAAAAACTGTGAGTGATTACACTGATGAGGAGATTTCCCGTCAGATTTCCATGTACTTGAGCCACGGCTCATTTGAATTCAACGGAAAAGTCGTAAATCTTTTTGACACTCCCGGTACTTCAGACTTTATCGGTGAGGTGATCAGTGCGTTCAGAGCTTCAGACAGTGCATTGATGATTGCAGACGGCCGGGACGGAGTGCAGATAGAGACTATCAAGCTCTGGAGAAGGCTGAACGAACGGAACATCCCCAGAATAGTCTTTGTCAACAAATATGACCGGGAACGGGCATCATTTCAGACCGTCTATTCAGATTTAAAAGAGAAATTCGAAGCTACATTTGTTCCCGTGGTGATTCCAATGGGTGAAGGTCCTGAATTCAAGGGTGTTATCAGTCTTATTGAAAACAAAGCCTATACGGTATCAGGAGCTGCTGAATCCACCGGTGAAATCCCGGAAGAATATGCTTCTCTGGTAGAGGAACTGAGACTTGAGCTGATTGAATCCGCTGCCGAGGGAAGTGATGAGCTCATGGAGAAATATTTTGAAGAGGGAACCCTGGAAATAGAGGATATCAGGAAGGGAATCCAGCTTGGCCTGCAGGAAAACAAGATTGTACCTGTGCTTGGCGGATGTTCTGAACAGGGAAGCGGCATGCAGGCCCTGCTGAGTTTTCTTGCAAATAATGCACCCTCTCCGCTCAGCAGCACGGAAACTTCCGTAGATGCACAGGGTAATGAAAAAAATGCACCCATAGATGCTTCAGCAGCCCCGTCAGTGTTTGTCTATAAAACCTCAATTGACCAGTTCTCCGGTAAGCTTTCATATTTCAAGGTTGTCACAGGTACTGTTAACAGCGATACTGAACTGGTAAACCTTACAGTGGGCAAGAAAGAGAAAATTTCAAAACTCCATAAATCTTTGGGCAAGAAACTTGTGGAAGTAAAGGAACTTACCGCTGGAGATGTTGGTGTAATAACTAAAACTGCAAGTGTTTCCACCAACGACACCCTAGCCTCTCAGGATACCTCAGATAGATACATCCCCCTGAAGCTTCCCCAGCCGATTTATTCTCTGACCGTATCCGCAGATGACAAGAAATCTGAAGATAAAATGAATGAAGCGCTTAACCGGATCGTAGAGCAGGATCTCACTTTCCAGATCAACTTCAATACCGAGACCAAGGAAAACGTGATTTCCGGCATGGGAGAGCTTCATATTAACTCAATTTTGAGTAAAGTGCAGGAAAAACAGAAAATCACCATTAATACAAAAACTCCCAAGGTGGCCTACCGGGAAACCATCCAGAAATCCAGCGGTGCTGAATATGCCCATAAGAAGCAGTCAGGCGGTCACGGTCAGTACGGAAAGGTGGTCATCACCATTTCCCCGCTTCCCAGGGGAGAACAGTTTTCCTTTGAAAACATCATTAAGGGCGGTGCGATTTCCAAAGGATATATGCCCGGCATTGAGAAAGGTCTTATAGAAGCCATGGAAGAAGGCTACCTTGCAGGATATCCCCTGGTTGACATCGGCGTGCAGGTCGTCGACGGCAAGGAGCACTCGGTGGACAGTTCGGAAATGTCATTCAAGCTTGCTGCAAAGGGAGCTTTGAAGGCAGCCCTGAAGGATGCCGGGACTGCATTGCTTGAGCCGATCATGAAGCTGCAGGTGTTTATTGAAGGCACCTATCTTGGCGACATTCTCTCTGACCTCAGCGGAAAGCGCGGCAGGGTGCTCGGACAGGAGGACCTTGGAGGCGGAATAACCATGGTTGAGGCTGAAGTGCCCCAGGCAGAAATGCTCCGATATGCAATTGACCTGAAATCACTTACTTCAGGTACAGGTTCATTTGAAATGGAATTTGACCATTATGAGCCGATAACCGGGAAAATTGCGGAGGACGTCATACGTGCTGCAAAGGAAGCTGAAGAAGAATAGCGAACCAACGGGCTGCCGAGTTTCGGCGGCCCATTTTTTTAATCTTTCCGGAACATCAGTTCCCTGATCACGTGGTCCTTTTCAGTCCCCTTCCTTTCAAATTTTGTCACCGGTCTCCATGAAACAGAGTCAATAAACTGCGAATCGGAACTGCAGTTACCCAGCAAATCAGATGAGCTGAAAACCTCCAGCATCTGGTATGCATAATCCTCCCAGTCTGTCACAGCGTAGATATATCCTCCCGGCTTCAGCACACGGGTAAGTTCAGAAACAAAACGAGGCTGTATCAGTCTCCGTTTATGATGCCGTTTTTTGGGCCATGGGTCGGGAAAAAACAGATGAACTCCCTCCAGTGAACAGTCTTCCACCATATGGTACAGCACTTCAGTCACGTCATGTGATACAATACGGAGGTTTTCCAGTTTTCTGGTGTGAATCTCATGAAGCAGTTTTCCCACCCCAGGCTGATATACCTCGACTCCGAGATATCGGTTCTCCGGGCAGCTCTCTGCAATCTGAGCAGTTACCTCCCCCATCCCGAAGCCGATTTCAAGAAAACAGGGACCTGAATCAATAAATCTTTTCAACTCAGAACTGCCGGAAGGATCATAGGGAATACAGTAGTGCTCTGCGTACTGGTCCAGCGCCCGCTGCTGAAGATTGGTAAGCCGTTTTTTTCTCGTAACATAGCTGCGTATTTTTCTCATCTGGTTCTCCCGACTACAGCAGACGTTGAAGTTTTTCAAGTATGAACAGTGATTTATCACGAAGGGAAATTGCCTGGGTGCTCATCAGCAGCACATGGGGATGGGCCGGATCAAGGCGTACGTTCCCTCCGCTTTCTGTGATCAGGGACAGGACTTTTTCCACCGAAACATCAGCTACCCGGGAAAACTCGATGCGCACCTTCCCGTTTCGCTCCTTCAGGGAAGCAATGGACAGGGTCTTTCCAATGATCTTCAGCTCCGCAATAAAAAGAAGATTTGCAGCCTCATCAGGAATTGGACCATATGCTGCCTCAAGCATACCGGTGACCGCATGGAGTTCATCACTGCTCTGGATTGAGGATATTTTCCGGTAGACCTCAAACTTTGTGGTCACATCTTCAATATATGAGTCGGGTATGTATCCTGAATAATCAAGATCCAGGAACATCTCCGTCTCCTGGGGCTCTTCTTTTCTGCTGAGCTTTGCAACCGCCTTGTCCAGCATGTTCAGGTACATATCGAGTCCGACGGAAGCCATCTGTCCGTGCTGCTCCCGCCCAAGAAGATTGCCCGTACCCCGCACCTCCATGTCCCGCATGGCAATTTTAAACCCGGACCCGAGTTCTGTATGCTCGCTGATAATCTTCAGGCGCTTCATCGCCATCTCAGTAATTGAACGGTCCTTGGGATAAAACAGATAGGCATAGGCCTGCTGGTCGGACCTTCCAACCCTTCCCCTGAGCTGGTAGAGCTGGCTCACTCCGTAGTTGTCAGCCCTGTCAATGATGATGGTGTTCACATTGGGTATGTCTATACCGTTTTCAATAATAGTCGTAGATACCAGAACCTGAAAGGCCCCGTGTACAAAGTCTCTCATTCTGGATTCAATTACATGCGCCGCCATCCTTCCATGGGCCGCCTCAATAGATACATTGGGCATCAGGTTCTTCAGGGTGATGACAGTCTTCTGAAGTGTCTTGATGCGGTTATGGAGGTAGAACACCTGCCCTCCCCGATCTGTTTCCGCAAGAACAGCATCAATGAGCAGCTGTTCATCAAATTCATGGATAAACGTCTGGATCGGACGCCGCTGCAGAGGGGGTGTGGTAATCAGGGACATATTCCTGATTTTCAGCAATGACATATACAAGGTCCTCGGTATCGGGGTTGCAGAGAGGGAAAGAGCATCAATCGTTACTTTGCACTCCTTGATCCGTTCCTTGTCCTTTACCCCGAAGCGCTGCTCTTCATCAATAATCAGAAGCCCCAGATCCTTGAATTCCACATCCTTCTGAAGAATACGGTGGGTTCCCACAAGAATGTCAATTCTTCCCTCCTTCACCCCCGTGATGATCCGCTTGAGGTCCTTCTGGTCCGTCAGCCTGGAAAGCATGGCTGCTTCAATTGGAAACCCCTTGAACCGCTCCAAAATCGTATGATAATGCTGTTCAGCAAGAATGGTAGTGGGAGCAAGAAAGGCCGTCTGCTTGCTGGCAGACACCGCTTTAAAGGCAGCCCGCAGGGCAACTTCTGTCTTCCCGAATCCCACATCTCCGCAGATCAGGCGGTCCATGGGATCAGGTTTCTCCATATCCTGCTTCACATCGGTAATGCAGGCCAGCTGGTCTTCGGTTTCTTCATAGGGAAAGGAAGCCTCAAACGCTACCTGCAGATCCGTGTCTTTGGGAAAAGAAAACCCTTTCTGCCGTTCTCTCAGCGCATAGAGAGAAATCAGCTTCTGGGCAAGGTCTTCAACAGATTTCTTCACCCGGTTTTTTTTATTTTCCCAGGATGTCCCCCCAATGACATCTAATGAAGGCGGTCTTCCGTCCTGCCCGATATACTTCTGAAGCAGGTTAACCTGCTCAATGGGAATAAAGACCGTCTCACCCTTGGCATATTCGATCTTGATGTAGTCCCGTTCCTTTCCAGCAGCATGGATTCTCTCTATCTTGAGAAACCGGCCGATACCGTACTGAATATGTACAATAAAATCTCCGGGGGAAAGCTCCACAAAGGTGTCTAGAGGACTGGATGCAATATGGGCAAGGGAACTCTTATATCGTTTTTTTCTGCCGAACACCTCATTTTCTGTTACGGCAAATATTCCGGCCTCAGGGAGGGTGAATCCGGCAGAAATATCCTCATCTACGAAGGATACTTCCATATCACGCATGAGGTAGCTGATGCGTGATATGGAAGTAT
>PWNW01000147.1 GCA_003557605.1 Spirochaetaceae bacterium | reverse complement strand
CCCTGCCGGTCCGTTGATCAACAGCAGCGGAGATGTCGCAGAAGTTGCTGCCTGCGGTCCATCTGGTTTCTGGCCACACTCCTTCAGGAAGTATCCTGACAAAGGGCGCATCAGAGAAAAACTCTTCGTAGATGGCCCTGATGCTCTCCGGTGTCTCCCCGCTGATGGGAGCAGCATAGGAAGTGGTGAGAATTCCCCGGTTCATGGGAACAAGATGGGGAGTAAAGGATACGGTGACCCCGGTTCCGGCCACCAGGGAGAGCTCCTGCTCAATTTCCGGGGTATGCCTGTGGGTGGTCACCCCATAGGGTTTGATGGACTCATTGCACTCGCAGAACATCATCGCAGTCTTTGCGGTCCTTCCAGCACCTGAAACACCCGATTTGGCATCAATGATCACCGATGCAGGATCAATGAGCCCATGCTTCATCAGCGGTGCCAGTGAAAGAATGGCGCAGGTAGTGTAGCAGCCGGGATTTGCAATCAGCTGTGCTGATGCAATACTGTCTTTGTGCAGTTCCGGAAGTCCGTACACCGACTGACCCAGCAGTTCAGGGGTTTCATGCACGGTTTTATACCATGTCTCGTACACCCCCCGGTCCTTCAGGCGGAAGTCTGCACCGAGATCAATGATCACCGTACGTTCCAGTACCCTGCTGCTCACCTTCGAGGAGGCCTCGCCGTGGGGAAGGCAGAGAAACAGGACATCTCAGTCCTGTGCCGCTTCTTCAAGCGGGAGGTTGGAGAACACCAGGTCGGTGACCGTGCCAAGGTTTCCGTACTCCTGCGCGACGGGGATGCCTGCCAGGGTTCTTGATGTTGCCCTCACCAGTTCAGTTTCGGGATGCCTGCTCAGTATTCTGATCAGCTCCTGTCCGGTGTACCCGGATGCTCCGATAATTCCAGCTCGTATCATACAAAGATCCTTATGAATAAATATACAAATAAACCCTTCGTAATCGATAATTATACATATTAAATTCACTATGTACAGTGGTTATATTGCATAAATATAATATTTTTATGCAAGCTCAACCTTTTTAAAGCACCGTCGGGACCCCAGGTGTCTCAGCTCTATCACCGTGTCGGTGATCAGTCCGAAGGAAGGCGGATGGTTTTCCCTGGGAAGGACTGCAGACCCAGGGTTCATCAGAATAATTCCCTGGGGAGAAACTTCCAGGGATGGAATATGGGTATGTCCAGACACATATATGTCCCCTTCCTGAAGGCCTGCTGAAGCGCCACTGATTTTGATGTGGCCGTGGGTGAGCAGGATATTCCTCTGCTTGAAGGGGACTTTTCTGTAGTGGGGCAGGGAAAACCCGTAGAACTGTCCGTCCTCTTCAGCATCGCAGTTGCCCCGTACCGCCAGGATCTTCCAGGGCATAGAGGAGAAAAGCCTGAAAAACTCCTGATGAGCAGTCCCGGCAAAATCCCCGGCAGCCAGGAGAATGTCAATCTCCATGGCCCTCATTTGGCTGTCAATGGTTTTCAGGGCTTCGATGCTTCCGTGGATGTCTGAGATTACTCCAAACCGCATGGGTGGGATGGTACCAGAAACTGCCGGTATGGTACAGAGTCGGAAGTGAAAAAAATATATTAAAAATATTAATATTATAATAAATAATATTGACATTTATCTTAAAATATATTAATAATATTAATACAGGAGAAGCATATGAAAAAACATCAGCTTCAAGAATGCCCGGTCTGCAGCTCAGCGCTCATGGTCTCGGAGTACCATTGCCCGGGCTGCGAAACGGTGATACGCGGAAGGTTTCTTCCCCTGTCAGGCAGGCTGGGAAGGCTGTCCCGGGAGGACCAGGAATTTATTGAGCATTTTGTGCGCTCAAGGGGATCCATCAAGGAGATGGAGAAAATTCTTGGAGTTTCTTACCCGACGGTGCGGGGGATGCTGAACCGGGTTATCGAAAATATGGGTTACCAGGACGATGGATATCGTGAGGTGCAGGTCGATCGGCAGGAGATCCTGCGCAAGCTTGAGCAGGGTGAAATTCGTGCAGATGAAGCAGCAGCGCAGCTGCGAGGAGAAACACAGAGATGAACGAAGAGAAAATGAGAATTCTCCAAATGGTGGAGGAAGGAAAAATCAGTGCTTCAGAATCTTCCGAGCTTCTCGATGCTTTGGGATCTGAGCAGCAGGAAGAAAAGGCCCTGCAGAAACCCTCAATGAAGGGGAGAAAGCTTAGAATCCTGGTGACCAAGCCTGGATCGGAGAAGCCCCAGGTGAACATCAGGATACCCCTGAGGCTGGTAAAGTGGGCTGAACGGTTTATTCCCAAGGAGGCGAAGCAGGAGCTGGATGATCAGGGAATAGACATTGATGAAATTGTCGGCTCCATTGATGAACTGGAGGATCTGACGCTGGTGGACGTGACCGATGAGGATACGGGAGAGCAGGTTAAGATTTTCATTGAGTAACCCTTCTTTGCTTGCCTCCGGAGCTTCTGATGGCGTACAATAGGTATCAGGCAAAGGAGGCAGCAGATGGCACGGGGCTGGTACGTCACCGCAGGTGACGGTAAGAAGGTGTTTTATTACCGCTGGAATCCCCCGGAGGGAGATCCGAAGGCGGCGGTGCAGATTGTTCATGGGATGGCAGAGCATGCGGCACGGTATGATGATGCCGCCCTGCGGCTGACAAAAGCCGGGTACATTGTCTACGCCCAGGATCTGCGGGGGCACGGCAAGACCGCTGAGGACCAGGAAGAGCTTGGGTTTATTGCTCAGGAAAACGGCTGGGAGCGGATGGTTGAGGACATTCGGGAGATCGGGGAGAAAATCCGGGCAGAGCAGCCGGATATCCCGCTGTTTCTCATCGGCCACAGCATGGGGTCCTTCCTGTCCAGGACCATGATGTTCCGGCATCCCGGTCTCTACCGGGGCGTGGTGCTCAGCGGCACCGGAGGGAATCCCGGCGTCATGGGACGCCTTGGGCGGCGGCTTGCGCTCCGCAACGCCGCAAAGCACGGACTGAAGCACCGTGACCGGCAGCTGGATTCTCTCTCCTTCGGATCCTTCAACCGGCAGTTTAAGCCCTCCCGGACTTCCTTTGACTGGCTGAGCAGGGATGACGAAGAGGTGGACCTCTATGTGGATGATCCGCTGTGCGGGTTTATTTGCACTTCTGCGTTCTTCCGTGACCTGCTGGACGGGCTTATCCTGATCCATGATCCGGCGAATATCACAAAGATTCCCAGGGACCTTCCCGTCCTGCTGATCAGCGGGACAAGAGATCCCGTGGGGAAAAACGGAAAGGCCGTAGAAGCGCTCTGGAGCAGGTACCGTGAGCAGGGTGCAGCGGATGTGACTCTGAAGCTCTGGGAAGGAGCTCGGCATGAGCTGTTTCATGAGACAAACCGCAACGAGGTGTCCGCATTCCTGGCATCATGGCTTGATGACCGGCTGGGCTAGATGACGGTATAGCTGAGGATCACAAAGGCAATATAGAACAGCAGCAGCAGTGCGCCTGGGATTCGCCCGACGGTCCCCGACCGGGAGAGCAGGGTCAGCCGGAATATCAGGACAACTGAGAGCATCACCGGGAAATGGAACCAGTAGAACTGCTGCGGCACCGCTAGTCCTCCGGGGGTAACAGCTGCAGATGCCCCGACGACAAACAGCACATTGAGTATATCGGCTCCGATGATGTTGCCGATGGCCAGTTCTCCGTGCCCGCGCCTGCTGGCAGTGACGGCGGTTACCAGTTCCGGCAGGGAGGTGCCGAAGGCTACCAGTGTTGCGGCGATGACGGACTGGGGAATTCCTGCCCGGAATGCGGTTTCCTCAACCGCAGGGATGAGCACCCTGGATGAAACAACAATCAGAGCGAGGCCGAAAAGAAGCTTCAGGAACACCACCGGGGTGGCGGAGGATTCAGGGTCCTCTATTGCAGTTTCTTCAGGAAGTCCTGATGCTTCTTCGGAGTTTCTGGATGACTTTACGGTCCGGTACAGGTAGAGGGCCAGCAGGGCAAGAAAGAGAAATCCGGCCCACTGGGGAAATGTCCCGGTCTGAAACAGTCCCTTGCCGATGGAGCTCCAGGGAAGTGCGATGAGCACCAGAAGCAGCGCAGAGCCCAGATGGATCCAGGCCTGCTTGTCGGTCACCGAGCGCTGTGAGGGAAGGGGGCGGATCAGGGCTGCGATGCCGATGATCATGCTGGTATCGCAGATGATGGAGCCTACCGCATTGCCCAGGGCGATGTCAGGACGTCCGCTGACTGCGGCGGCAACCGAGACTGCCGCTTCCGGTGCCGTAGTTCCGATGCTGATGATGGTTGCCCCGATGACAATCTTCGGAATGCCCCACCTGACTGAAAGGCTCACTGCCTCATTCACCAGAATGTCGGCTCCCTTGCTCAAGACAACCAGGCAGACTGCGGTAATTCCAATCAGCAGCAATGTCGGCAGCTGTGCTGCCTGTGAGGTAATCCAGTGCTCCATGAAGATCTCCGTTAGTGAAGAATCTACAGGGATGATTCAGCCGTGTCAACTGCATTGCTGATTAATTCTTCCCGGATATACAGTTGAAACAGCAGATCACGGCTTTCATGATGCTGTACAGTTTCCCCTTCCTGATATACAATGCCCACTATGACTATCTTCAGCACTGCGGTGCAGCAGGGAAGCAGAATATACACGTTCTTTCGTGAAGTGGGGTACCATTTCAGCAGGGACAAGGTGATGATCCTGGCCTCCAGCGTGGTCTATTCAACCCTGGTTTCCATGGTTCCCTTCCTTGCCTTTACCATGGCGCTCTTTTCCGCCTTCGGGGTGATCAACGAAGTGCAGAACTACATACAGGAGTACCTGCTGGTGCAGTTCGGGGAGGCAGTAGAGGCCAGCTTCATTGAACTGGTTGAAGGATTCCTGCTCAATGCAGGCAGCCTCGGGGTGATAGGGCTCATTTCCTTCATGATCACCTCGGTATTCCTGCTGAACCGGGTCTGGATGACGGTCAATCAAATATACCGAACTTCACTGCATACCAATTTCCTGCTGAGAATGGCGAGGTTCATCACCGTGCTGGTGATCAGCACCCTTCTGCTCAGTGCATATGTCAGTGTTGTGACGATTATCCGCAGGGAGCTGCTGCTCAGTGAAGAGGTGGTGATTGCAATCCGCCTGCTGCGGGTGTTTGCCCCCTGGGTAATGATGTTCCTGGTGCTGTTCTTCCTGATCCTGATAGTCCCCAACACCAAGGTGAAAGCAAGCAGCGCCGCCATCGGTTCTCTCCTCGGACTGGTGCTGTTCCAGATTTCCAACACCCTGTTCATGGAAATTGTCAACAGGGTGCTCAATTATTCCATCATTTACGGCTCCTTTGCCGCCCTGCTGGTGTTTCTGCTATGGGTCTATCTGGTCTGGATTATTATTTTTATGGCCGTCGAGATTTCCTATGTGCATCAGTACCAGCCGAAACGCTCGGTCACCTACCGGGCGATGGAGTCCCCCCTGGAAGTGCTTGCCCACGGTATTGACGTGCTTGCTGAGATTGCTTCAGCCTACAAACGGGGAGAGGGACCTGTCAGCTCCAGGGAGCTTTCTCTGCGGCTCTCCATACCTGATGAGAAGATGTCGTCTTATATCAGCATTCTTGAACGTTCAGGGTTCATTATCAGGACGGACAAGGGGGGCAGGAGCTGTATGCCCGCCCGCCCCCTTGAGGATATCAGGATGCATGATGCCGTGAAGATTATGTTCGGCACCCTGGAGACGGGCATGCAGGCCGCCACTCCGGGAACGGTATCCGCCCAGAACATCCTGGCAGCGGGTCTTGATCAGATAAAGGACCAGAGCCTTCTTTCATTCATTAAGCAGTAACTTTTACACTTTAGGGTGCCCTACAGGGCACCTGTAAGTTTAAGATTGAGATCAAGCTTATCACAAAGGCTCTGAGTTTTTTTTGTG
>PWNW01000102.1 GCA_003557605.1 Spirochaetaceae bacterium | reverse complement strand
TCGTAAAGGGGATTCGGTCAGTCTGCTCTCCCCGTATTGCCTGCCTCACCCGTTCGCGGTTTGTCATGTTTTTTGCTTTCATGGCAGCATACCCGCAAGAGGAATTCGGCGGTCCAGCAGGCAGGGCCTGAAGACTTCAGCATAAGGGACACCTGCTCGACGTCCGAGATCAGCGGAACGTTGGACCAGCATGTCGGCAAAATCAGGCCCGATTTTTCTCATCACCTGCATCTGGCTTTCATGCAGGCGAATGATTCGGGCTTTCTTGTCTATCAGTTCCTGATCAAGCTCCACAAAGTGAGTTCCCTCGAATCCGTACCCTTCCCCAACGTCAATGTGAAATATCTTCGGCGTCACAGATAATGGGGGACTTTCAGTCTGCACTGAAGCAATGATTGAATTCATGGCCGCCTGTGCAGTAATAGTTGCGGTGATGCTGTGATCCAGATTATAGTCCTGGGTCCAATGGGTAAATAGTACATCCGTCTTAAAAGCCCTGAGGGCCTCAATGAGCTTGAGGCGTATCTCCTTCGAATCAAAGAGAAACTCATCTTCAGCTCCGAGGCATATATATTCTGCCTGCAGGGCTTCAGCTACGCTGCGCATTTCTCTGTCTCGAATCTCAGCAGCTTCCTGGAGGGGAATACTGGGGTCAAAGCTCATTCCTTTATCACCATTGGTCATGCAGATAAAAAGCAGGGAATTTCCTGGATCCCTTCGGTATTTCAGCATGGTGCCGAGTGCAAATCCTTCATCATCCTGATGGGCTGCAATATGTGCAATATTCATAACAACTCCTAGGGTATTATTGTTTGATAGCTCCAGACATGATGCCTTTTACAAAGAACCGCTGCAGCAGCAGAAATATACAGAGTATCGGCAAGCTTACCAGCAGCGTTCCGCCGAATACCAGACCCCAGCTGGTGTAATAGCTGCCGACAAATGACATAAGCCTCAGCGGAAGGGTTGCATTTGCCGTACGAGTTATGGTAATCAACGGTATCAGAAGATCATTCCATATTGCCACGCCTCGTAGAATCAGTATAACTCCGGTGATTGTCTTTAACAGCGGAAAGTAAATATAGATATACATTTTCAGCAGTCCGCATCCGTCTACCCGGGCTGCATCCTCCAGCTCAGAGGGGATGGATCGTATGAAACCGGTGTAGAGAAATATTACAAAGGACATGTAAAACCCGCCGTACACCAAGCTGGTCCCTAAAAAGGTGTTAATCAAGTTCATGTTTTTCAGCATGGAAATAAGGGGCACCATGGCCAGCTGGAACGGGAGGGTGATGAGGATGATGAAAAACCCGTACATCCGTTCAAAAAACTTGTGCCGCGCCATGGCAATTCCGTAAGCTGCCATGGAACCAAATATGATCAGCATCAGACATGAGATACCGAGGATCATCATGCTGTTGAAAAACATCCGCGGATAATTCATGATGCGGAACGCCCGTACAATGTTTGATACCGTGAAAGATGCGGCGTTTATGCTCAGCGGCTGGGTGAAGATAAACCGATCAAGCTTGAATGCACTGATAATGGTATACCAAATTGGTATCAGGAAAAGACAGGCAAAGAGTATCAGTATTCCGTGGTTGACCAGCAGTATTTTCAGTTTATGCAGTTGTTTCTGTGCAGATATCTTCATAAAATATTCTCTTCCCGTTTTCTGAGGATTTTCATCAGCACAATGATGATGAGTATGGCAAAGATTCCGAGAATGACGGCCAATGCCAGTGCAAGTTTCGGCTGGAGGGTGACAAACCCGAGATAGTAGATCTGAAGGGCAATGGTCTGTGAATTGTAGCCCGGCCCCCCTCCTGTGAGCACAAAGGGAAGGTCAAACAGGGTGATCAGTCCAATGGTGGACAATATGATATTGATAGTAATTGCCGGCGCCAGCATTGGGATGGTCACATTCACGAATTTCTGCCTGCTGGAGGCTCCTTCAACTTCGGTAGCTTCATAGAGCTCAACAGGAATGTTGTAGAGACCGCTTAAATAGATGAGCACATAGTATCCCAATGCGTACCAGATAATCGTCATCGTCATAGAAGGAAGCACTAATGACGGGTCACCCAGCCAGTCATTGGCCAGAGCATTCAGCCCCACTGTCCGAAAGAATTTGTTGATAATCCCGTTATGGAAAGAAAAGATCAGCTTCCAGATAAACCCGACTACCGTCATGGACAGCATATTGGGAAGAAAAAAGACTGTCTTATAGAGATTGCCCAGGTTCTTCACTTCATAGATCTGTATTGCGATGAACAGTGCAAACACATTGAGAAGAGGAATATAGATTACCATAAGATATATGGTATTGCGGACAATCTGATTGAATGATCGATGGGAGATTACCGTTCTGAAGTTATCTAATCCTACCCACTGAGACGTCAGAGAAATCCCGTCCCAATCAGTGAAGCTCAATTGCAGCGATCTTACCATGGGCACGAAAAAGAAGATAAATATTATGATTGCTGCAGGCAGGCAGAAGGCAAAACATTGCAGCAATCTAACTCTTGAACTGCTACTGTTCATGGTATTTCCTTGATGATGAATATGATATCATACCGCAGAGAGACACAGCACTGTGTCTCTCTGCGGGCTAAAAGGTACGGGGCAGTTATTTCACTGCCTGTTTGACAGCAAGATCAAATTCCCTGGCAATTTCTTCAGGTGTGATATCGCCAATAAGCATCTCCTGATAGAACTTGTAAGTCAGGGGCATAATTTCTGATGGAAGATATTCAAACCAGAGCCCTGCAGCAAGTTCATAGGCCGCTAAATCATCTAAGAACCGCTGAATCTGGGGCTTCAGTATCACTTCACCTTCCACTTCCATGAGGTGGGGAATATTGGCCCTGGGGTTCTGATACATGGTATATCCAGGTCCGTTCAGCCAGTCCAGCAGCATAATGGCTTCTTTTTTGTTGGGTCCTTCAGCAACACCCCAACCTGTTTCCGTTGCTACTACGGGGATTTTAATTTCTCCCTTTCTGTTCCAAGGTGCCATAAACACATCGGTGGTAAAGTCTGCCTCAAGGAGAGATCCGGCAAGCCAGGTACCTGCAAAATGCATGGCTGCCTGCCCCTGCAGGAAAAGTGCATTGCCCATCAAATACTCGGTGCTCAACGTTCCCGGCTGGGTGTATCCGCGGTCATAGAGAACCTTCACCATCCGGTACACGTCTGCAAATTCAGGGGTGTTGAAATTTAAGCTGCCGTCCCAGATTCTTTCCACGTAATCGGGATTATTCCTTACTACGTTGTTGGCAAACCCATGACTGAACGCCGTATTAGATATTGTTCCGTCAGCGGGGGTAATGATGATAGGTGTATGACCTGCTCTCTTGATAGTTTCACATAACTCAAGGAATTCTTCCCAGTTTTCTGCAGGCTTCACATTCAGTTCATTAAACAGATCGACATTGTAGTATATCAATGAAGAAGCAAGCCCTCCGGCTATGCCGTACAGTTTTCCTCCAGGTGAGGTGAACTGCGGCTTTACGCTGGGCAGGGTCTTTCTTGCCGTTTCGGTATCACTCAGATCAGCAATCATGCCGCGGTCAGCAAGCTGAGCAGCAAAGGAACCGGCATTGATTGAGAAAAAATCCGGCAGCAGGCCTGCAGCCGCCCGAGGCTGAAGATACTCTTCAATGCTCGCACCAACATCTACATAGTCGATCCTGATATGCGGATAGGCTTTGGTGAAGGCATCCAGGAATGCTTGAGTCTCCTCGGGGATATCAAGGGACATAAGAGCCACGCTGAGTGTGACTGTCTCTGCATCAGCAGCGCCCCTTGCCCCAGCGGCAGTCAAGAGACCAGCAGACATCATCAGAACCAGTAAAATCATTAAGATTTTTTTCATGTTCTCCTCCTTTTGTACTTTTCTGCATTGTTATTCGGCTTACTAAAATTTACCGGTAACATACCGGTTATTATAATATGCATAGTCCCATAATGCAATATTTTTTTTCAGGACTCTTATACACTCCCTCAAAACGCAATAGCACTGCAATATTGAGTTTACGGTTTCTATTTACATTGGATCTGTCTCATATACAGTAAAGGGTTGGGGTTACATCTTTTTTCAATGGTATGGCTGGTCTTATGAGAAGCCTATGAAACACGATTCATCATACCCTCAGCATCCGCCTGGTGGTGAAAACTGCCGTTTGTCACTTTGAACATATTCCAGCAGCCCCCTGCCTGGCTGACGGGATTCACCCGAAGCATCCCGATATGCATATTCAGCGGTGAACAGCTGCGGATAGGCGATATATTTCCGTTTATCCATGGAGGCAACCCTGCTTCCCCATGCCCGCTTGACCGGGAGATACTCCTCCCGTATGGAAAGATGGATCTCTGCATCATCATTGGCGAACACCATATCGGCACGTTCCACCTGATGCTCCCCAGTGAACTGCAGGCTCCTCATGCTCACACACCGATAGGATGAAACATTCAGGTTTGCATCAACATGATACCCGAAGGAGTAGTCTTTGTTCTGCTCACCGTCAATGAAATCGGCGTAATAGGAGAAGAAATATGTTCCGTCGTCAAGGAGCACCGGGGTGTAGAGATAGCATCCGAACTCCCTGGGGCTGTTGTTCTGCTTCTTCAACCGGGGGTGGTCCAGAAAGGCCGTCCCCTGGACATCTTCTGTCTTGCCATCAATGGTTACCTGTCCATGGAGCCTGCAGGGGACAAGCCACATGGAAAAGGTGGTGTTTTTTTGGATGTTGTCAGGGAGGGTCACAAACACCAAAGGCTCCATCATGACATCAACATCCATGCTGCCCTCTGGTGATGCCATCTTCCAGTGCATCTCCGGATACCCCTCTACCGACAGCAGCTCCCGATCTGCTCCATGCACAGCATGGCTGAAGACGCCGCTGCGTATTGTGATATCCTGTTCATCTCCGGAATAGGAATACAGATACCCGCCGTCACGACTGAGGATTTCTATCCGGTAATGGGAATCCCTTCCTGCAGGTTTCCAGTCCGGCGTATCCCAGCCGATGTCCTCGCTGGAGTCCTCTCCCCTGCTGAAGCCGATCCGTCCTCCGAGCAGATGCGGATGGTTAAACCTGCAGAATGCCCAGTTTCCTTCATAGCTGTACTTCCCAGGGTCCATCACCAGATCTGACATCTTCATGTCAGAGGGAAGGGTTACTTCGCCTACCGCTGTGGAAAAGTTTGTCTTCATGTTTCTTCTCCTCCCTAGTTCATGGGAATCAATATGCGCACATTTCATTCTCAGCATTAACCCTCTGCTATCTTAGCACTTTTTTCAGTCCCGTCAACGAAAATTACAGGTGCATCAGCTATGTAAACCTTCCACATCAATGCCCATGCAATGTGTGATTTGATGATGAATTTTCAATTCTGAGATGAATATTACAAAACAAGCCTGGTGAGGATTTTTGCTGAAAAAACGGGACTAAGAGCTGGTGGAGGTCAATCTTGAAAAAAACTTCCGTAAAAAAAAGAGTATTCAGCATTCTCGATATCACTGCTGCTTCCTGATGAGATTCAGGCAACAGCAGTTCTGAGGTATGTCTATGTAGATACCACATGATTTCCTGTACTGTCAGCAGGATCGCTGCTTGAAATCACATTGTCAAATTACAGCTGCACCATGCCCGAATGCAGAGTAACATATCTTCATCTCGGGCCTATGGGGTTTAGAGAATTCCTTCAGGAAACTGATCCTTTCAGCACTTGGTGGATTGATGAACTTGATCTCACATGGAGGGAATCTATACAAGGCAGCATATTGATACTGGATGTACCTAAGTCCATGCATGAAGGGCTGAAACTTCGCCATCTTTCTTCTTATTTACCGGAGTCTCACGAGCACAGATAGCTGTCGAATCACGAGATATATGCCCAACCAATTTTCCTTCATGACAGTCTGCCACTACCTGTTGTAAGGTTCGCTCCAT
>PWNW01000304.1 GCA_003557605.1 Spirochaetaceae bacterium | reverse complement strand
CGCTGCAGAAATCAGGAAGTCTTGCATTGATCCTCTTCGATATTGACAATTTCAAGGAGATTAACGACACCCTCGGACACAGAGCAGGCGATATTGTACTCAAGTCATTGGCAGACCGCTGCAGCAGCCTGAAGGAAGACGGTATGATCGGCAGACTTGGGGGTGATGAATTTGCCCTTGGGCTTCCCGGCGCTTCAGCGGAGAGGGCTGTTGAACTTGCTGAACGCATCAGAATTTCCATTGAACAGATGTCAATACCCTTACCCTCCGGGACAGTGAACACTACCGTAAGCATCGGGGTTTCACAGACTCGTCTATTGACAGACCAATTGGACATAGAAGAACTGTTTGCTTCAGCAGACCGGGCAATGTACCGGGCTAAAACTTCAGGAAGGAACCGAACTGCGTCAGCAGGGACATCTTAAAGACTTCCTACTGCTGCACTTTGCCGTTTCTGCGCCGCTCCCGGCGCTCTTCACGCATCCGCTCATAGCGCTCCCGTCTTCGCCGATCCTCCTCACGGATCTGGGAACGGTACCGTTTCCCGCTGCTGATCATAATGGCAATCGGCTTCAGGACCTTTACATTGGAGCAGAATATCTGGATCACCGACATGATCGGAACAGCAAGGAACATTCCCATGATGCCCCAGATATATCCCCAGAAGGCCAGGGATACAAGGATGATGAAGGGGCTGAGGTTCAGCTGGTTACCCTGGAATCTCGGATCAAGAATATTTCCCATCACCAGCTGTATCATGCTCATGATCAGTGCAACATAGAGGATCCGTGCATAGTCGGGAAAAAACTGCAGCACCGCCATGGCAACAGTAAGCAGGGTAATGATGATCGATCCGATATTGGGAATAAAATTAAACAGCACCGCAAGAACTCCCCATATGATGGCGAAATCAAGGCCTACGGCAAGGGAGCCGAGATAAAACATCACCCCTGTGATTGAGCTGATCACCGCCTTGACCACCAGGTACCGTGACACCTGCCGGTTTATCCGCTCAAACATGATGGCAACCCGCATTCCGCCCCTGCTGGGAAGCGCCACCTTGAATTTTGGAATTAAAGACTGACGTTCAAGCAGAAGAAAGAGGACAAAGATAAAAATCAGGATGGACATGGAAACGATGGTGATGATTGAACCCGAGGCAGCCGTGACGGCGTTTATCAGCATGGTCTTCCAGTCAACCAGTTCTGTCAGCCCTGAACCGGGGGTCAGTCCCAAGGCCGGACCGATGGCCTCACCGATTCCTCCGAAGATTTCGTCAAACCGGGAAAAGTACTTCGGCACCCTGTTTATGAAGGAGTTGATGGCAACCGTAAGAAAGAAAAACAGCAGCACAAAGAACAGAATCAGGATCAGAATCACCACCAAAATGGCGGCCCATCTGGGCACGCGGTTCTGCTCCATCTTATTCACCATGGGATTGAGTATGAGAAACAGAAAAAATGATATTGCCAACGGCAGGGTAATGCTGCTGGCGGCCTTCAGCACAAATGATATCAGTACAAACAAGGCCAGTCCCAAGGCAACGCTTTTCATTCTCACGGATTTAGTGGTACTGCTAGCATCATCGCTCATGGGTACAATATAATTCACCTTTGCTAAACAGGCAATACACGATATACTCCCTACCTATGATAACATCAGAGAAAACCCTGGAAAGAATACAAATTGTCCTTGTTGAGCCCCAGGAGGCCGGAAACATCGGATCAGTCTGCCGGGCCATGAAGACCATGGGCATCACCAGGTTATGTATTACCGGAGACAGTACCTATGACCCGCAGCGGATCAAGACTATGGCGGTGCATGCATATGACCTCTATGAATCCAGCCGACGTGTTAAGAACCTGGAGGATGCCATTGCAGGAGGCATTTTCAGTGCCGGGGCTACCCGGAGAAGGGGCAAGTTCAGAAAATACTTCTCCTTTCTCCCCGAGCAGTTTGCCGGCCATGTAAATACCCTCGGTAACGGATTGGTGTCAGTGGTGTTCGGACGGGAGTCCAGCGGACTGACCGAGGAGGAACTGAACCTCTGTGATGCCGCCCTTCTGATCCCCTCAAGTCAGGAGTTTCCCAGCCTCAACCTTGCTCAGGCGGTTCAGGTAGTCACCTACGTGCTGCGCAGAGAACTGACCCAGGCAAAGGGGTATGATCCCATTGAACGGGAACAGCTGGATGATCTGGTGACCGTCATGATGGACAGTTTTGATCAGATCGGGTTTTTCAAGCTTGATGAGCGTGAGGAGGTCCATCGGTTCTACCGGGACATCCTGGCGCGTTCAGGTCTGTCGGTCCGGGAATCTCAGCGGCTGGCTAAGATGTTCCGGAAAATTCCAAATCTCAGCAGGTCTTCAGGACCTGCAAGGAGCAGCAGATCATGACCATAGCAAGCGGAGGCGGAAAAACCGCCGAATACCTCAAGGGAATCATTGAAAGCTATGATGAGACTTCGGGCACTAATTTTATCGACGTAAAACCGCTGCCCAACAAGAAATCAATCAGCAGTATCCTTGAGCATCTCATTGAGATACTGTTTCCGGGATACTCAGGAAAGCGGGAGGTGACCCGGGAGAATCTGCCCTATGTGATCGGTGAACTGATTACCCAGGCGAAGCGGGATCTTGAACATCAGGTCCTCTTGGCCTACCAGCATGAATGCCCGCTGACTGAATGCCCGAAGGCAGTTTGCGAGGAGCTGACGCAGCAGGCAATTGAAACACTGTTCTCACAGCTACCGGAAATCAGGAGCATATTAAAAACCGATGTTCATGCAGCCTTGGAAGGAGACCCCGCAGCCCGGTCCGAAGAAGAGGTGGTTATCTGCTATCCGGGACTCAGGGCGCTGGCAATCCACCGGATATCACATGTGCTGCATTCCCTCAGCATCCCTTTGATTCCTCGGATGATGAATGAAATCGCCCACAGTGAAACAGGAATTGACATACATCCAGGGGCCGTCATCGGTGAGGGGTTCTTCATAGACCATGGGACCGGAGTAGTCATCGGAGAGACTACGGTGATCGGCAGGGATGTGAAAATCTACCAGGGAGTGACCCTCGGAGCACTGAGCTTTCCCAAGGATTCCTGCGGGAATCTCGTGAAGGGGAAAAAACGGCACCCCACCATCGGGGACCGGGTCACCATCTATGCCCATGCATCTATTCTGGGGGACATCACCATCGGAGCTGATGCGCTGATCGGCAGCAATGTATGGCTCAAGGAAGATGTTCCGGAGAAAACCCTGGTCAGCATGGATGCCCCTTCAGTCATATACCGGAGCCTGAAGAAGCACTAACCGGAAACTGACAGCTTTGAAACCAGCAGGGAAGGACTTGAGAACCTCAGCAGCCGGTCCATCCTTCTGTCGCCGGCGGCTGCCTGCACCATGGTAAGCAGATCAAAGAAGTTTCCCGACACGATGCACCGGCCCACTGATTTCTTCTGCTTTCCCTTTTCAATATGAAACCCGCCTGCGGACAGGGAAAAATCACCGGTCATGGGATTGATCCCCGCATGCAGTCCCCCAAGCTCGGTGATGTAGACACCCTTCCCGCAGAGATCAAAAAGATCCTCCAGCTCATGCTCTCCATTGGAAAGGCAGGGAGCATGCAGTCCCGTGGACACCGAAAGAGATGCTCCTCCGCGCATACCGTGACCGGTGGGTGAAGTCTTAAAGTGCCTTGCCGAATACATGGAATGGGCAAACCCCTTCAGAATGCCCTCGAAAATAAACATGGTGTTCTTTGTCGGAAACCCTTCATCATCAAAACTCCGGGAAAACAGAGAACTTCCCCGGGGATTGTCATAGATGGTCACCGCTTCGGATGCAGCGCGCCTGCCGATATGACCGGCAAACCGTGAACGGCCCTGTTTCACCTGGTCCCCGAAAATATGGGAATAGGGAGAATTAAAGAATGCACCAAGGAGCTTTGACGCCGCATCCTGGGAAAACACCACGGGATACTCCCCTGAATCAATCCCCTGGGGATTCAGCTTTTCCAGAACACCGAGCACTGCTTCCTGGGCAATTCTGAGGGCTGACAGCTCATAGAAGGAGGTGTCAGCAGCAGTGACCTTCCAGCTCTGGACCTGCTTTCCCTTTCCGGCAGCGGTGTGAAGAGCCGCAGCGCAGTATCCCCGCTGCTCTGATTTCTTCATACCGTAACTGTTGACCACCGTTACAGTATCATGGGATTCCAAGTACCTGACCTGGGGAACATGGACAATTCTTTTATCAAGTGCCCGAGCAGCCTCTTCCAGCTTAATCACCAAATCCTTCTTTGCTTCTATCGGAACTGATGCAAGCTGATGGAGATCTTCCCAGGGAGTAAAGGACACCCGACTTCCAGGGTACAGCACATTATCGGGGTCAGGGGGCAAAATCGGTATCTGCTGCTGAGCCAGCATAAGGGCATGGTCAACTCCTTCCTTCGATACATTCTCGGTATAGCTGCTGCCGATCTTTCCGTCGATGCAGACCCGTACGGCAATGCCCTCAGATGAAGAACGGTTCAGGCCGGTAATCCTGCACTCATGGCCGTTGACCTCCAGACGGTCTGATGCCGTATGGTATATTTCTGCTTCTTTGATTCCCGAGGCAGTGATTCGCCTGAGAAACATGGCTGCCAGGGCTCTGCTCTGCTTCACGTGCGGCCTCCTATCAGCAGGGATGAGACCAGAATTGACGGCTGACCCACCGCAGCGGGCAGTGAACCGGAAAGTGAGCCGCACATGCCGGCCCCGAAATCGAGGTCATTCCCCACCATCTCGATGCGTTTAAGCACCTCTGTCCCCTTCCCGATCAGGGATGCACCCTGAATCGGCCTATCAACTGCACCGTTTTTCACCAAGTATGCCTCATGGACGGAGAAATTGAAGTCAGTTGTGGTGGTGTCCACCGAACCTCCTCCCATGGTTCTGCAGTATATTCCCTGCTCCAACGAAGAGATGAGATCATCAAGGGTGTGCTTACCTGCATCAATGAAGGTATTTGTCATCCTGGCTGCGGGGGGAAACCGGTAGGACTCCCTCCTGCCGTTTCCCGTCAGGGGATGGTCAAGCTTCATTGAGCCCATCCTGTCTGCAATAAATGACTGCAGCTTTCCCCGGTGGATCAGCTTCGTGCGGCCCATGGGAGTGCCCTCGTCATCTGTTTTGGAGGAACCCCACTGGCCGGCAATGGTCCCGTCATCCCAGGCGGTTACCTGGGCAGAGGCGATCTTCTTGCCGAGCTTGCCGGAAAACGGGGAAGCGCCCTTCGCCACCGGACCTGACTCCAGGGCATGACCGCAGGCTTCATGGAATATTACCCCGCCGAACTGGTTAGCAAGAATCACCGGATAGGTCCCCTGGGGTGCGTAGTCAGCATCAAGCAGCACGCAGGCAATGCGTGAAGCCTCAGTGCCGATGGACTCGGGAGTCACAAGATCAAAAAACTCCAGCCCCATTGAACGGCCTGCCCCGAAGAATCCGGTCTGCCTTCTTCCCCCCTGCCGGGCGGAAGCCATAGCGCTCATCCGTGTTCTGATGCGCCTGTCCTTGATAATCCCTCCGTCGCTGGAAGCAATGATCACCTTCTGGTCAGTATCAAGGTATCTTACAATGACATCAGTTACCTTGCTGGAGTATTCCCTTCCGGCTTGATCGCACCGCTGAAGATACTCCAGTTTCGTCTCAAGGTCCGCTGAATCGGGAAACACCTCCACTGCGTTGATCTGCGGGGTGCTTTTTTCCTCCAGGGAGCAGAATTCGCCGGCTGCCCCTGATGAAACTGCTTCGGAAATCTCCTGGGCCATATTCATCAATGAGGCATCCGTCGGGTTTGACAGATACATGTAGATGCCTGCACCATTGACCGCCACACGGATCCCGGCTCCGAACACCGTGCCGGTGCGCACATCCCTGATCTTGCCTCCTTCGAGGCGTAAAGCCGTTTCTGCGGTCCCTTCAAT
>PWNW01000089.1 GCA_003557605.1 Spirochaetaceae bacterium | reverse complement strand
TGGGATCCAAAAAGGCACCGGGATCTCGGGTAGCCGGCAAGGCCAACGTCCTAATATTTCCGGACCTTCAGTCAGGGAATATCGGATACAAGCTTGTGCAGAGACTTGCCGGCGCAGAGGCATTCGGACCGGTGCTTCAGGGTTTTGCAAAACCCGTAAGCGATCTTTCAAGAGGATGCAGCGTCGATGATATCGTGGTCACCTCAGCTATGACCCTGGCGCAGGCAGAAGGCTGATCCTTCAGCCGGAGGTCTGCACAATCCCTCCGGCTGCCTTCATCATCTCATCCGGCGTAATGGTCTCAGCCCTCCTGCTCTCAGGAATTCCTAGTGACGAGAACACCTGAAGCATCTGCTGAAAATCATATGAGTGCTTCAGTGAACCCTGCTTCAGGTTGTTCCTGAGGGTTTTTCTTCTGGAAGCAAACAGTTCCCTGACCAAAGCCAGGTATACCCTTCTCTCTTCCCCGGTAAGCCCGGGGGTGTGCTTTTTATCAAATCGGACGATTGATGAGACCACCTCAGGTGCAGGGTAGAAATGCTCCGCAGCGATGTGGGAGCAGATGGTTACCTGGTAGTCCAATGCGCACAGCAGGGTGAAGGAGCTGTACTTCCTGTTTCCTGTCTCAGCTGTCAGCCTCTGGGCAACCTCCCTCTGGAGGGTATAGACCATCCTCTGGGGAAGAAACTGGTGCTCTATGAGCCGGGCAATGAACACCGATCCCGCATTATAGGGAAGATTTCCAAAAATCCTGTCGGGCATGGGAAGTCTGTCAGCGGCCCGCTTCCAGGTTTTCAGCACATCTCCTTCCACAAGCTCATATGCACCCTCTTCAGGATAGAGATCCCTCAGCAGCGAACAGAAACCGTAGTCCAGTTCAAAAAGCACCATGGATGCACCGCTTTTCAGAGCTCCATGGGTCATAGCTCCGATGCCTGGACCAATTTCCCAGACCTGCATGGAACTGTCAAGTTCAAGTTCATCAAGGATGCTCCTGCGCACATGGGGGCTGATGAGGAAGTTCTGGCCCAGCTGCTTGTTCATCCTCAGACCCCGCATTTCCAGCAGGTCCCTGATCATAGACGGGGAATTGTAGAGCTCGTCGAGATAGTCCTTCATAGCTTCTCCTGCAGCTACGATACTGGAGGTGCACCAGCCGGGTCAAGAGCAGAAAGGCACAGGCAGTCCAAGCCCCCGGATGAAGCAGAAGCGAATCCGATGCATCGCTGCCCCGTTCCCATATCACTGCCAAAAGCGATACGGTGCTGCCGAGCAGTTGAGGAAGCAGCATCAGGCCAGGATATGCCAGATATCCCAGGGAGAGCCACATGAACAGGGTGACCAGCAGGATTGATGGCATACTCAGCAGGATTCCTGCGGGATAGATGTCCAGTCCAAGGAACAGCAGGACAGGATAGGTTCCCGCTGATGCTGATGCGGTGAGGGCCATACTGCTTCGCAGGACCGGAGGAATCCATGCCGGGAGAGCATCACTGATTATTGAGGTGAGAAGCATGATGCCCGTAAGAGCTCCGTAGGAAAGGTAAAAGGAGAAGGAACCTGCATGGGCAGGAAAAATCAGCATATGCACCACCACAGTCCTGCAGAGAACCTCCAGTCCGTCGGGCCGGTTTCCCCGAAGCAGTTCAATACGGTAGATCCAGTACATGATCACAGCCCTGGACAGGCTTTCGCGAAATCCGGTAAGCCAGAGATAGCACAGCAGAAGCACCATGCAGATAATTCCTGCGGTCTTTTTCCCTGCAGCAGGCCGCAGCAGCAGGGAGAACAGGTGCACCAGTATTCCTGCATGCAGTCCGGAGAGGGCCATCACATGTGCGGTGCCTGATGTCCTGCAGAGCTCAATGAGCCGATCATTTCTGTCGAAGGGAATTCCAAGCAGCAGCGAACTGCCTAGAAGCCCCGCTTCCCAGGTGAGCTGGGAGAGCCTGCTGAGCACCTGCTGCCGTGCGGTGTGCCGCAATCTGGACAGCATTTCTCCGGCAGTGCCTTGGGGATCTGAAAATATCGGAGTCCCGACAGTCCGCAGTCCCTCTCCGTCGTACCTCAGTTCTGCGGTAATAGAAGTGCCCCGTCCTGCATAGGGCGGCAGATGCCGATGATGAACATAGATCATTGTCCTTCCGGAAGCCGTTGCCCGGGAACCGTCCCTGCGGATAACTTCCTGAAGGATGCAGTTCACCAGGAATCCCCGGGTATCCAACGGCCTGGGATCTTCAGCGACCACCATGACAGCCGTAACTGTCTCGCCGTTGACAAGTCTAAAACCGGGAAGGGCTTCACCTGCCGCTGCATCGGCTATATAGACCCTGCACAGAGCAATTGCGCAGAGGACCAGAAGCAGGCGTCTTGCTTTCCACACCGATGCGGCAGCTCCGAAAAGCAGAGGTAAACAAATGTGGACAGGCAGAAATGCTGCGGCCGCACATGCCGCAGTAATGATACGGGTATGGTTCCAGTATGGTTTCCATGAATTCTCCATACTGTATATATCTGAAAATGACTGGTATTTGATTCAACGAAGCAGCAAATATAGGGCAATCAAGGGCATATCAATTTTTTTGTTCTGTGAGAGACGGTAGAGATACGCTGCAAACCGTTCACGTCGGCTCTCTGAGGTGTCTGTATTGATTTTTTTCAGCAAGGTTCTTCCGTATTTTTGCTGCTTCAGTGCAATTTCCAAGGATTCTGCAATGCCTTTTGATACAGCTGAATCTATGGGAGCTGCTGAAAACTCCCGTTTTCCGGCAATCATGTCGCTGAGCTTCAGCGTAGGGATTTTCTCCAGTTCTGCAAGGGCATCCTGTATTTTCTTGAGTTCCGGTGTCAGGGTTTCAGATGCCTGGTCGGCGGTATGCTTGAGCTCAAGGCGCCGCTTCATGGCAACTTCGCTTCTGGTGCTCTTCTTAGCCATGAAAATATACATCGCGGCGGCGGCGGCGGAAGAAAAAAGGATTTCATCCACCAGGGGAACGGGAATTCTAATGACAAGTGCGGTAAACAGATAGACCAGAAGAAACACTGCCGCTGAGGCCAGCAGACGGGGTATATACTTCAGCTCCTGCACCCAGAGGTCCACCGCTGAATCAATAACAGTATAGATTCCGTAGAGCATGGCTGAACGGTCATCTTCATTGGGCTGTTCAGCATAATGAAACATGATTGGGCTGCGGTCCAGTTCCTTGACAACGTGTTTCTTCTCAGCAAAGGGATGAAGGATGAGAGATCCTCCAAATTCCCGTTTTATCAGATAGATATGGATCATTTATGCAACTTACTTGTGGATTTTTTTCCTGTCAAGATGTATACTGGCCGATATGAGCTTTACATTGTGTAACGAAGGGCTGCCGAAGTATTATTCCGGCAGCACGGATGCCGGAGTTCTGGTGATCCACGGGTTTACCGGCAGACCGGGTGAAATGGATTATCTTGCCCGGTCCCTCCATGATCAGGGATATACTGTGTCAGTTCCCAGACTTCCCGGACACGGCACTTCTCAAAAGGATTTCCTACGCTGCACCTGGAGGGACTGGTACAGACGGGTGCTTGATGCGTACCTTGATCTTGGAGCTTCATGCAGCAGGATCTATATTGCCGGACTCTCCATGGGCGGACTGCTTGCCCTGATGCTTGCATCTGAGCAGAAGTGCGAAGCCGTGGCTGCTGCCGCACCGGCAATTGTAATCACCCCCCAATACAGTCTCTCCATGACGCCGCTGATGGGACTGTTTGTGAAGGCAAAGTTGAAAAAGGACTACGTCTTTGAGCATGATCCGCAGCAGAACCCTGAAGTGCATCACCTGGAATCAGAGTATTACCGGTACCTGATGCCGGGGGCCCTTGCACAGCTGTACCGCCTTCAGAAAAAAACCCGGTCATGTCTGAACAGAGTAACTGCCCCCGTGCTGGTGATAACCTCTGAACAGGATGAGGTAGTTCCCCCCGCTGCGGGAGTTTATCTGGAGCAGCGGCTTGCTTCACGGGAATTCAAGCACCTGGTGTACCAGGAAAGCCCCCATGTCATCGTGAACGAATGCGAGAAACAGCGCGCTGCAGAGGACATCATCCACTGGTTTGTCCGGTTCAGCCGGTAATCAGCGCAAGTTTTTTGTCAAAGAACTCCTGGTAGGACCTGATCACCTCCCGGGCCTGTGACTGTGCCTTTTCAAGGTCCTTCAATGAGCTTCGTGCAAAGATATAGCATTTAATCTTCGGCTCAGTGCCGCTGGGCCGAAGCATGAAAGTTCTTCCCTCTTCAAGCCTGAATATGATCATGTTTGACCTTGGCAGGGAAGTTTCATCATTGAGCAGGTCCGTCCGGGAAACCACCTGGTCGCCGGCAATTCGGTCAATCGGCTCAGTTCGGAAATGATTCATCAGATCAAGTATCTGCTTCATGCCCCTTTGTCCAGGCAGTGTCCTTGAGATTACTAGCTCCTCATAGTATCCGAATTCACTCCAGATCTGCTCAAGACGATGAAGCAGGCTCACCCTCTGGTTCAGATGGTATTTCGTCATTTCGACGGCCATGCAGGCAGCGGACACCGCATCTTTGTCACGCACATCCGTCTCCACCAGGTATCCGTAGCTTTCTTCTGCACCCAGGACAAACTCCTCGGTGCTGCTCTGCTCAAGTTCCAGCATTACCTGGGCAATATATTTGAACCCGGTAAGCACATCGATGCATCGCCCCCCCCAGCGTTCAGTGATGGACCGTACCAGATCGGAGGTAACAATACTTTTCACGGTAACCCCAGTTTTTCCGCTTCCCTGCCCTCTTCCCGAATAGAGATAGTCGCACAGAAGCACGGCAATCTGATTTCCCGTAAGCAGATGGTACTCAGTTTTGTTCCGGTTCACCGGAACCGCTATGCCCAGCCGGTCTGCATCGGGGTCTGTCCCCAATACAATGTCCGCATGATGGTTCTTTGCATATTCCAGGGCAAGAGCCATAGCCTTTGGATCTTCGGGATTCGGGTTTTTTACCGTTGGGAAATCTCCGTTTGGTTCACTTTGCTCTTCCACAGTCACCACCGAGGCACCGAGGTCCTTAAGAACCCGCTGCACCGGCCCCAGGCCGGAGCCATGCAGGGCGGTGTAGACAACCTGCATTTGATCTCCTTGAGATGCAAAGAGCTCGGGGCGCAGGGCCAGGGATTTCACCATTTGAAAATATGCCTCTTCAACTTCCTGTTCTATCCAGCCGAACAGTCCCTTCTGCTGAGCTTCCTTCAGATCTGCAGATGGGATTTCCCTGGGCTGTGCACGGACAGCGTTAACCTCTGCGACTATTGCCTCGTCATGGGGAGGAGTCACCTGGGCACCGTCAGCCCAGTACACCTTGTATCCGTTGTATTCGGCGGGATTATGGCTTGCCGTAATGGTGATCCCGGCATCTGCCTTCAGGTACCTCAGGGCAAATGAGAGCATCGGCACCGGCCGCAGGGATCTGAACATGAAAGCACGTATGCCGTTGGCGCAGAGCACAGAAGCTGCAGTCTCAGCGAAAAGCTGTGAATAGTTTCGGGAGTCATAGGCAATAACAGCAAGCGGGTTATCACGGCTGCTTGACAGATAGGCAGCAAGTCCCTGGGTTACCATGCTGACCGTCAGGGGGTTCATCCGGTTGGTACCCCCTCCGATGACGCCCCGCATGCCAGCTGTACCAAAGGTCAGTTCCTGGTAGAACCGGTCGTTAAGCCCCTCGGCATCCCCATGTTCAAGCGCATTGAGCACATCCGACCGGAACAGCTCATGCCGTTCCCTCTTGATATAGTCCTGAGCAAGTTCCTTGATGGTTTCCATATTCATAGGCGGGGCCTCCCTTGAGCGTCTATTCTGATTCTACAGATTGTAGTGCAAAACTCAAGGGATTTCCACCTATGACCGTAAAAACCCTAAGACACCTTTACAGTGCCGTCAGCGTGAAAGTCAGCTCATCTTCCCAGGTTCCCGGGGCAGATACTGTGCTGTTGAGGTTGATGTCAACTTCTCCAGTCTTTCCTGCTCCCC
>PWNW01000360.1 GCA_003557605.1 Spirochaetaceae bacterium | reverse complement strand
TCTCAGCCTGTCGGGAGGACAGCAGCAGCGTCTGTGCATTGCCCGGGCAATTGCCATGAAACCTGAAGTGATCCTTATGGATGAACCCACCAGTGCCCTTGACCCAATAGCAACGAAGAAAATTGAAGAACTGATTGAATCATTGAAGAAAGAATACACCATAGTAATTGTTACTCATTCAATGAGCCAGGCAGGAAGGATCAGCGACATGACAGCATTCTTCCTGCTTGGGGAGATTCTTGAATATGGAAAAACAGCAAAAATCTTTGAAGACCCCGATCATATTGAGACCAAAAACTATATTGCTGGAAGGTTCGGCTGATGTACTGCTTTCATCTTTCTGCCATTGAGAAGTCATTGAAGCACTTCAAGAAGGAGTTCCCAAAGATTAACGAATCCCTGGCTATGAGAAGGGAAGAGTTCACTGACTTGATGACTGATCAGATACTGGAAGCATATGAATTTCTCAATTCATTGCTTTTAAAGGAGATGGATATCTTTACCCCAGCTGGGCTGTATGCACTGCTTGAAATGAACCATATTGTATTGTGCGGCTCGGACCAAAAGACAAGGATGCAGTACTACCAGCATCTTTCAGAGACGAGAAAGAGTTTTCTGCTTAGGATTAAACCGATTAAGCAATGGGTTATACGAAAGCATCACTCCTATGATCCCTTCAAGCTTGCAGCAGGATTTTATTCCCAGATGCTCTCGAGACCCCAATTGTTTCTTGAAGGAAATCATAGGACCGGCAATATCCTTCTGAATTATCTTCTGGTAAGCAAAGGGGCGCCTCCGTATATCGTGAGTGCAGATGATGCGCATATCTATCTTGATCTCTCCGGAGATATAAAATTTACCGAAAAGGGAAACTTCGATACAGCTCTCCGTATGCCCGGACATAGAAAGCGATTTCAGATGTTTCTCAGAGAGCATGTCAGTCAATGTTTTATGATGTCGGAAGGGAGAAGCCGATGAATGCACTGCTGATGATTTTACGGTTAATTGGGTCCATTGCTGTATGTCTGGTTGGCCTGTCAATCATTACAGATACGCTGCTTGCCAGATTCAGTCCCTGGTTTAAACGGCTCATGAAAGACCGAAGGGCAGATAGGATTCATGGATTCATGAACGGGATGCTTACATCAGCTGTGACCGGCTCATCCTCATCCGGTGTAGTGTTTCTCATTTCAATGGTTGAAAGCAATTTGGTTTCACTGAAGAAAACACCCTGGATATTCATGGGGATTAACCTTGGCGCTTCATTTGCAGGATGGCTCATTGCATTGGGTGCGTTTCATGCAGGGATGACAAGCATTTCCCTGGTGGTCCTTGCCGCAGCATTTCCTTTTAAAATTAGTTCATATCTCAGTCAGTATAAGTATGGTGATGCATTAACTGGAATAGGGCTGCTTCTGCTGGGAATAGATCTTCTTAACGGAACTCTCCAGCTTATACCGCATGATCCTGTGCTGATCTATTATCTTCGTCTCCTTTCCGGCAGCTCATGGGGAGGTCTTTCCTTTTTCTTGTTTGGTGCAGTGGTATCATTTCTGATCCAATCATCAATTGGAGTTCAGATCCTGGCCATGTCGCTGGCCTTCAGAGGATGGGTTCCCTTCGATATGGCGGCAGCTATGGTGCTTGGAAGCAATCTTGGAGTAACTGTAACGGGCTTTTATGCAGGAAGTTCCCTGGGGATTAACTCCCGCAGAGCTGCCTGCATCTATCTTATGATAAACCTTGTCTGCTGCATCTGGGCAGGACTGGTATTTCCATACCTGATCCAAGGAGCTGACTGGATCATGCCTGGGTACCGGTATATACCAGCCGACATACCCTTCAGGCTTGCCTTTTTCCAGACAGCTGTTCATCTGCTCAATCCTCCGGCTGCAGCTGCCCTTTCTCCTTTTATGGTTAAGGGCTCTATAGTATTAGTATCCTCAAAGAGAAAACCGATGAGGGAAAAGCCGTCCCGGTCTCTGCATCTTCTGCCGAAAAGCCTGCCGGATTCGCTGGATTCAAATATTGTATTAATTCAGTCATCCCTGGTTCGGATGGCTGAATGGGCGTATGAAATGCTGATGATAGTCATGAACACGTCTCAGGGAATTGGGTCTGCTGAATCTATGGAGGAGAGAATACAGGAAAGAAGGGAATCAATTGAGTCGCTGAACCTCGAAATAGCTCAGGCGGGAATGGTCAGCGTTCAGCAGCCGTGCTCACGGCAGCAGGCTGAGAAAATTCAGCACCAGCTGCGGGTATCACAGGAGCTGAAGGATATCGGGGACGCCTGCTTCAAGAGCATGAAACTGCTGGCAAAGTGCAGCAGAGGCGGATACCGGTTCCATGATGACAGCAGAGATGAACTGTTTGACTTTATTTCTCAGGTACTGGATTTTCTTGGGTACATGAATGATTACTTAGGGGAAACCATTACTCATCCAGATGCAGAGCTTGCAAAGCAGATGGAAGATTCAATTGATGCAATGCGTGATGCATTAAAAAAACGGTCCCGAAACGTTCTGGAGGATAATAAGGATGCCCAAGTAAAAGGAGAGCTGGCCTTCATTGAGATTATCGGGTACCTGGAGCATATCGGGGACAGCTGTCTGAGAATTTCAGAGACGATTCCTAAGATGAAGGTCCACGAAAAAAAACAGCAGCATTCTCAATTGGGAAAATGAAGTGTAAAGGAGGTCCCTTTCCCCTCTGAACTTTCAACATCCACAGTTCCCTGGTGCTGCAGGATGATATGCTTCACAATAGAGAGACCGAGTCCGGTTCCTCCCTTGTCCCTGCTCCTGGCTTTTTCCACCCGGTAAAACCGTTCAAAAATTCTGTTCAGGTCTTTTTTCGGTATTCCGTACCCCTGGTCTGAAACTGTAACAGTTACTTCCTCAGGAGCAGCAGAACAGGTAATCTTGATTGGTGAGCTGTGTTCACTGTACTTCATGGCATTGTCAATGAGGTTTATTAAGGCCTGCTCTATGAGATGAGCATTGCCCTTTACCTGCAGCGCTTCACCGCAGGTAATCTGAATCTCCCTTTGAAACTGCTGGTTCTTTTCCCTGCATATCAGCAGCGAGTCATCTATAACAGGCTTCAGCTGCACCAGGGATGAGAAGTGTTTTCTGGACTGATTCTGCTCAAGCTCTGAAAGAATGAGAAGGTCATCAATGATGGACTGAAGACGTTCGGTCTGCCGCTTGATAATCGCAACAAATCGTTTAGCAGCATCAGGGTCCTCCAATGCACCGTCGAGAAGGGTTTCGGAGAACCCCTGAATGGAGGTAACCGGGGTTTTCAGTTCATGGGAAACATTTGCAACGAAATCACGGCGAATACGCTCAAGATGCATCAGCGCAGTAATGTCATTGCAGACAAGAACAATCTGGATGCTTCCTGCGACATCTGGAAGGGTGGTTACATTCACATGGTAATGAGATTTCTTCAGCGATATGTTTGAGCTTCGCATAATACCGTCTTTAATGGTTTCATATATAGTCTCCCTGAGTTCATCGCTTTTTATGGCTGTATGGAGGGACAGACCGGTAATCGGGGTGCCTGACGGAGAGAAGTAGGCGACTGCAGAAGGATTTGCCTCCACAATATTTCTGTGCTCGTCAATGACAATCACCGCTTCTGTCATACTGTCAAGTACGGCCTTAAACTCATCACGCTGGTGACGGATAGATTCAAACTGTTTTCTCATGTTCTGTGCCATGATCCGCAGGGAATCAGAGACGACCTGCACTTCCCGGATTGACGAGGGAACAGGTGCAATACCGCTGAAATTCAAACGAGCCAGTTGCGATGACTGTCTGGCCAAGTGTGTTAAAGGCCGTTCAATCTTTGCTATGAGCAGGTAGGTGATGCCAAGGGCAATAAGCAGAAAGAGTCCTCCCCCTATTGAAAAGTAGAGGTAGATGTTTCTCAGGGATTCATCAAGCTCCTTGAAGGGCAGGGCTGTCCGAAGGACCGTGCTGCTGTCCAAGGGTACGGCAAAATAGATCATGTCATACCCGAGGGTATCGCTGTACCGAATTGCTGAATAGGGCTCTCCTGCAAGGGCTTTTGAAACTTCCTCTCGGGAAAGATGGTTGTCCATACGATTCGGCGGGCTGCTTGAGTCTGCCAGTACGCTGCCTGACGCATCAATAACCGTAATCCGGTAGGAGGTGTTTATTGCGAGCTGGGTTACAGCAGCCTGAGTATCTTCATCTGGCAGGTCTGGAACAATATTTTTCAGAAGAAAAGCTGCTTCCTGAACTGCAGCAATTTTCTGTTCATACAGATGCTGCCTGACTGAATTGACCGTCATGCCTCCTAGCAGGACAAGGGAGACAAGCACATAGATAATGATCCCGGGATACAGGATTTCCCTAAGCTTAAGGGATCCTGGCCTGAGCCTGTTCATGATTCCTTTGCCTCAAGCATCCGGTAGCCGATACCGCGAACCGTTTCAATACATGATCCTTTATCTTTCAGTTTTCGTCGAAGAGCAAGTATCTGCACATCCACCGACCGCTCGGTAACAGGATAATCAGAACCCTTCACTGCTTCAATAATCTGTCCCCGGGAAAACACCCATCCAGGATTGCTGATGAGAAATGCCAGAATGGCGAATTCCGTGGCGCTTAGTTCAAGAAGTTCCCCATCTGCCGAGACGGTATGACGCTTTGTGTCGATCATAATACCATGCAGATTCAGCTGAAGATCCTGTTCGTCCTGAAGCTTCATCTTCCGCTTTCTTCTGAGCACTGTCCTAATACGGGCAATCAGCACCTTGGGTGAGAAGGGTTTTGTAATATAGTCATCCGCCCCCATTTCAAGTCCGATAATGATATCTGAATCATCATTTTTTGCTGTAACCATAAGAATCGGAATATCCCGTCCGGACAGTGCTCTGCAGACTTCCAGACCGTCAATACCTGGAAGCATTAGATCAAGGACAATCAAGTCGGGTTTCAGCTTCAAGGCCGAATCGACCGCCTCTTCTCCGCTGGAAGCGGTGCTGATACGGTATCCCTCTTTCTGAAGGTTGTATGCAATCAGCTCCCTGATATCAGCTTCGTCATCAACGATCAGGATATGTTCCTTTGCCATGACCACCTCCGCCAATGCTGTAAGTATCATACCATAGTGATGTATGAAAGGAATATGAGGGGAATGTTAAAATTGTGTTTAATCTCAGGGATGCTTTCAGATGATATCGGGCAGACCATCGCATTGGAGATAAGGGCAAATCTGAGAAAAGGCGGGGCTTTTTAACTGCGGCAGGGCATAAAAAAACCGACGCATTCAAATCCCTTTCACATATCAGTTCAGCATGATGATGGGACTTGAATACGTCGGACAAACCGATGTAAATCAAAAGGTGTTACACAGAACGGTTAACAGCAGGTGCAGGAATCGAACCTGCGGCTTCGTAGTATGATGCTGCCGAACCCCTGCAAAACTCTTCGTTGAGTAATCTATCGAAAACACCTGTACATGTCAAGAGGTTTTGGTAATTTAGTATACTAAATTCTTTGTCATGCTTCTGAAAGGGAGTCCTTTTACGTTCAGGTTGAATTTAAGTATCTGCTGTTATATTATTATAAAAAATTTATGATACTGAGGTGCTGACACACCTGAACTGCTTGGAGGAAGCTATGGATAAACCGTTGAAGGGCTTAAAGATGCTGGATCTTTCCAGAGTGCTGGCAGGTCCCTACTGCTCAATGATCTTAACAGATCTTGGTGTTGAGACAATAAAGATTGAAATTCCCGAAACGGGTGATGATTCAAGAAGCTTTCCTCCCTTTGTAGACGGGGAGAGCGCCTATTTCATGAGCTTGAACAGAAACAAGAAAAGCATGACCTTGAATTTAAAAACCGAGGAGGGAAAGCGGATTTTTCTGAAGCTTGCCGAAACTGCTGATATTGTTCTTGAAAACTTTCGCCCTGGAACAATGGATTCCCTCGGGCTTGGGTATGACCAGCTGTCAAAGGTCAATCAAGGTGTCATTTATGCAGCATGTTCGGGTTACGGGAAGACAGGACCAT
>PWNW01000297.1 GCA_003557605.1 Spirochaetaceae bacterium | reverse complement strand
CCTGGACAACGTGCCGAAAACCCATGGAGAGGTGGACTTTTCAGCTGATTTCTTTGGAAAACCTGCAAGCCTCACAGTCAGCGGTCAGCTGGAAGCGGAGATCTATGCGCTGGCGCTGAAGAACGTCTACACCTTCGGCCCCACCTTCCGAGCTGAAAACTCAAATACCAGCAGGCACCTGGCAGAATTCTGGATGATTGAACCGGAAATGGCCTTCTGCACCCTTGACGGCAATATGGCCCTCGCCGAGGAATTTATCAGATACCTCATCACATATGTCCTTGAGCACTGCAGCGAGGACATGGACTTTTTCAATCAGTGGATTAGCAAGGGTCTGACCGATTCTCTCGCCTCCGTTGCGGAGTCGAAGTTTGTGCATATGACCTATACCGATGCGGTGGCTGAACTTTCCCGGGCAAAACAGCCCTTTGAGTATCCCGTATCCTGGGGTTCGGACCTGCAGTCGGAGCATGAGAAGTATCTAACAGAAACAGTCTGCAAGAAACCGGTGGTTGTCACTGACTATCCCAGGGAGATTAAGGCATTTTATATGAAGCTGAACGATGATGAAAAGACCGTCAAGGCTATGGATGTGCTTGTCCCCCGGCTTGGTGAGATCATCGGCGGAAGCGAGCGTGAAAACCGGTATGATCACCTGACTGCCCGAATGAAAGACAGCGGCCTGAACCCGGAGGACTACTGGTGGTACCTTGAACTGAGAACCTACGGCTCAGTTCCCCACTCAGGATTCGGGCTTGGTTTTGAACGGGCAGTCCAGTACATTACGGGAATGCAGAATATTCGTGACGTCATACCATTTCCGAGAACCGTAGGAAGCGCAGAGTTCTAGCACATCTGCGGGAGGATACTGGCATATCCTCCCGCAGAATATCTCAGCGATTCCCTGCAGCATTTGCTGCAGGAACTTCTTCAGCAGTCAGGACGTCTTACTGGTACCGTATGTAGTAGGCCCCAACCCGATATGATGCCCCTCCCGACAATCCGATGCCCGCCAGAGATCCGAGAAACGGGTTGAACGCTGCTATGGCCCCAACCACTGCAGACCTTCCCGCTCCCTCCCAGGTAGGGTCCTGACTCCTGCTCAGGCAGTCAGCAAGGTAGGTCAGCGCCCCGAAGGCAGCTCCAGAAAGCAGGAGAGTAACAACACCGTCGCCCTCCGCATCCTCCAGTTCCTGCTCCGTAAGCCTTTCGCCCGGCACTCCTGAAAAGAACATCTCCCCTCCGCCGGCAAAGACACTGGTGCTGATCATCATCAGTATCAGCAGCACACTTACGATTTTCCTCATAGAAAACCTCCTGTAATATTGTTTCATTCCCAAAGGAATGTTATTCCTGATTTCAGAGCAATCCTGGTCAGTTCAGCAACGGACTCAGCCCCGGTCTTCTTCATCAGCTGCTTCCGGTAAAACTCAACGGTATGTTTTGACAAGCACAGCTCATAGGCAATGGACTTGGAGGTCTCCCCCAGGCTGACAAGCTTGAGAACCTCCTGCTCCCTGCGGGTAAGCACCGAGAGGATTCTCCGCTTCTCGCCGGCAAAGGACTCTCCTTGATGCACATCATCGATAAGCAGTTTTCGGCCTTCAAAAAACTGCCTGATCCTCTTCTGCATTTCATCAGGAGGTTCATCCACATCAACCACATCCTTGATTCCCATAGCAACAAGCGAAAGCTTTGACTTTCTGCTTAATGCATCCTTCTTTCCGTAGACAATCACTGCAGCCTGTGAACACAGCAGCATCAGGTCTTTGATGCCCTCTCTGCAGAAGGTGCTTTCCTCTACCTCAGCACAGAACAGGCGAACCCGGTTCGCTCCGGGGACACCCCGTGCTTCCTGAAAGGTATCGCATGCAGACATCAGAACACATCCTGCGGCATGTTCGAGGATATGCATGATCCCGCATCTGATGATTGTCGGCCTTCCGATAATTATTGTCTTCATACTTCATACATCAGAATCAGATCATGGTTTGATTGAGGTTTTTTCAATTTTTTTGTTTTTTTTGTTTTCCGGGGATCAAAAGGGATGATCCCCGGAAAAGATTCTACAGAAAGGTAACCAGTTCTTCCAAGGGTTTTCTCAGCTTTCGCTCCGGCTTTACGAAACTGCTCCTTGGATATCCCAGCGGGGTGATTGAGAACACCTGCTCATCCCCTTCCAGGGACAGTGCGGCATGAAGCTTTGCAGGATCATACGCCGCAATCCAGCATGTCCCGAGTCCCTCGTTTTCGGCAGCAAGTATCATATGGTCCATAGCGATGGTCAGGTCGGTCTCCAGAGAATTATACCCGTCATAGGATCTGGTCCAAGCATCCTGCTGCCTTCCGGTGACCACCAGGATAATCGGGGCATCGTGAAACCAGGGTTTTGCATAGCATTCCCGCACCCGCTTCAGTATTTCCGGTGAGGACACCACAATAAATTTCCACGGCTGGGCATTGGTCGCCGAAGGAGCAAGCCTTCCCGCTTCCAGGACCCGCTTCAGCACCTCCTTCTCTACAGGCCGCTTGGGGTCGTAGTCACGGACACTCACCCGATATCGAATTACTTCATTCAAATCCATTATGCACCTCCTCAGTCTCGTCCCCGCCTGGGGATTATATACCCGGCATGAAAGGTCCTGCCGGTCTTCAATGCCGTGCCCTGAGCATACGGTCCAAGGTATTGGCAAACTGCGTAACTTCGCGGCTGTTTGGTCTCTTCGACCCCGCCTGGACTCCATGGATAATACGGTACTCCTCCATGAAAACCCTCGTTGAGAGCCGTTCTCCAATGTTCTCCCGGGTAAACACATTCCCCATGTCATCAATGCAGATACCCCCCTGCTCAATGCACCGCTGCATCAGCAGGACATCCCTGGTAAGTATTATATCATGCTCTTCCATGGAATTCACAATACAGCTGTCACTGCTGTCCTCTCCGGGTTCAACCGCCGTATATGATACCCCCTGTGCATCAGGAACAGTGATCTCCCGGTCCGACACTGCAACAGCAGCAATGTCCCATCGGACTGCAGCATTCAGAGCTATCTCCCGCTGCCGCCTGGGAAACCCGTCGGCATCAATCCAAATGGTCATGCAGGCTGCCCCCCTGAAGCAATATACACCATTCCGTCGGTGTTCAGCAGCACTTCGGAGAGTGCTGCGGGAATGCAGAATGCGTCCCCTGCTCTTCCGGAAATCTTCTGACCGGAACCCCAGGTGATGCGAAATGTTCCTTCCGTTGAAATTCCTATATGCAGGGAGTCTTCCTTGCCCAAAGAGAAGGTCCCTCTGGAGAAGGACTTCAGCTGAAAATCATCAACCGGAACTGGGTACGCTGTCACTCCTGGCGCTTCTTCTTCAGGAACCACCCCAGGGCTGCCGGTATGGCTGAACACTGCCGTCTGATCAAGTTCCCTGCGGTCCACATGCTTCGCCGTCAGACCTCCGCGGATCACATTGTCAGAACTGGCCATCACCTCCAGGCCCATGCCTTCAAGGTAGGCATGAAGCACCCCTGGTCCCAGAAACAGCGCCTCGCCGGGAGCAAGGGTAAAAAGCTGAAGATACAGCGGAGCAAGTATGCCAGGATCAGCACCATGTATCTCATGGAGCCTGCCCACCACGCTGTATGGGGGATCATCTTTCCGTGATTCAGCGCGTTGAGCTGCTTCCTCAAGTTCAGAAGTCTTCATACCCAAGGTATGGAGAAACACTTCACGGCAGCTGCGGGCTTTCATCAGCTCAAAGAGCTTGATGCCCTCAGCAAGCCGATGGATATCTTCGAGGTTCCGAAACCCGCACATGGCTTGGAATTCAGTAAGAGCGCAGATAATTTCCGGCTTATGGTTCCCGTCACGGTAGTTACGCAGCGGACTGTCCCAAGGAAGATGTGATTCCCGCTCAAACCCCCGCCTGGCCTGGGACAGGTCGGGATGACATTGAAGCGACAGGGGCTCCTGTATGCCCAGAACCTTCATCAGAAAGGGAAGCTCTTTAACCGCCTTGCCGGTCCATCCTTCAGGATCCTCTGCTATCAGTTCGCCCAGGGGCCTGATGCCTGAAGCGGTTCTCATCATGCTCATGCCGGCAGGATGAGAACCGAACCAGAGTTCAGCAACAGGCAGCCGCTGTTCATTGCTCATATGCAGAAAAGAAGGTATCAGATCAGGGGATCCCCACTGATAATGCTTCACCGCTGGAATTATCTGAAGGACGTCCATACAGCTATAGTACTGACCTTGGCAGTACGGGTCAATCGGGCGCTCAGGTTGACGAACATCTTCCTGCAAAGTATAAATGGGGTGAAGAATTTTTTAAAACGAGGAGTTATGGTATGAAATATTCTCCCCTGCAGCAGCAGCGGTACAGGTACAAACCGAAACTGCCGAAGATCTTGCAAGAAGAGATCCATTCAATCGTTCCAGTCTTCGGAGAAAAGACTGAATCGGAAACTGATCAGCAGGAGCTGAAAAAGATCTTTCCGCACACATACGGGAAGCCGGTGGTATCCTTTGCCCAGGGCTCCAATCAGGAAATGTCCAGAAAACGGAATATTGGCGCCGTGCTTTCCGGCGGACAGGCACCGGGGGGCCACAATGTTATTTCCGGAATATTCGACGCCCTCAGGGAAGCAAACCCTGAATCGAAGCTTTTCGGGTTTCTCGGAGGCCCTTCAGGCATCCTTGATGATAAGCTGCTGGAGCTTACCCCGGAGATTATTGATGAATACCGAAACACCGGCGGTTTTGACATCATCGGCTCAGGCAGGACAAAGATTGAGACAAAAGAGCAGTATGACCGATGTGCTGAAGTATGCAGGAAGCACTCAATTGACTCACTGGTGATCATTGGAGGTGATGACTCCAATACCAATGCGGCACTGCTTGCAGAATACTTCCTTCAGCATGATGCTGGAATCTCTGTAATCGGTGTTCCCAAGACCATTGACGGCGACTTGAAGAATCAGTATATCGAAACATCATTCGGGTTCGATACTGCAACTAAGACCTACTCCGAACTGATCGGCAATATCCAGCGTGATTCCCATTCCGCACGGAAATACTGGCATTTCATCAAACTCATGGGAAGAAGCGCCTCCCATATCTGTCTGGAGTGCGCCCTCCAGACCCAGCCCAACATTGCCCTGATATCAGAAGAGGTTGCCAGGAAGAAGCAGACCCTTCACCAGATCGTTGAAGAGATATCACAGGTGATTGCAGCACGAAGCAAAGCCGGGAAAAACTACGGAGTTGTTCTGGTCCCTGAAGGGCTCATTGAGTTCATCCCGGAAATGGGTTCACTTATCGGTGAACTCAACGACCTGCTTGCCCGCAGGTCCGATGAATTCGCTGCCTCAGAAGACACCGTCGGCTGGGTTGCACAGGCCCTTGCAGGGGACCTGAAGGAAACCTTCTCATCCCTTCCCCGGGACATACAGCTCCAGCTGCTGATGGACCGTGACCCCCACGGCAATGTCCAGGTCTCCCGAATTGAAACCGAAAAGCTGCTGATTCTGATGGTGGAAAAACGGCTGCAGGACATGAAGCAGCAGGGAGAGTTCACAGGGTCCTTCAGCTCCCAGAACCACTTTTTCGGATATGAGGGGCGATGCGCCTTCCCCTCAAACTTTGACGCAGATTACTGCTATTCATTGGGATACAATGCCTTCATGCTGATTTCCGCAGGACTCACCGGATATATTTCCTCGGTGACCAACCTTGCCTCACCAGCTGATGAGTGGAAGGCAGGAGGAATTCCAATAACCATGATGATGAATCTCGAGCAGCGCCATGGGACGAAAAAACCGGTTATTAAGAAAGCTCTTGTTGAACTTGAAGGAGCACCCTTTGCAACATTTGCCGCCCAGCGGGAAACTTGGGCTTCAGAGACATCCTTCGTTTTCCCTGGAGCAATCCAGTACTTCGGCCCCCCCGAAGTATGCGACCAGCCCACGGCAACCCTGAAGCTGGAACATCAGCAGTAATACAGTACCAGTGCCCCGGAACATTCCGGGGCCTGCTGCTACAGCCTGCTTGCGAGCATCTGCTCAATTT
>PWNW01000294.1 GCA_003557605.1 Spirochaetaceae bacterium | reverse complement strand
ATACTGCTCTTGATGACTGCCGTGCTGCGGCTTCACTGTTTCAGATACTCCGGCGGCGCATTGCAGAGGAAAACCTTGAACTCGGAAGGTTCATCAGGGGAGATCAGGCTCCCGAATGGCCGGCGCTGGAGTCTTCAGGGCAGTTTCTCACACGAAGTTCCCTCAGCTGATCATTTACCGAGAATATAGTTTACAGCACGGGGAATCTGATGTATTTTCAAGTGTACGGAGTTTCGTGATCGGAGGAATGTATGCAGAGAAACCCTGGTGATTTTTATACCCAGCTGGCTTTTTGGTATGATGAGATTTTCCCGGTGAGCGTTCAGCAGGTTGACTTTATTCACCGTATTGCTGAGCAGCAGAGAAAAGCAAAAATTAAGCGGCTCCTTGATGTAGGTTGCGGGACCGGTGCACTGGCATTAACCCTTTCTATCCTCGGTGTAAAGGTGGTGGGGGTTGATATGAACAAACATATGATAGAACAGGCACGCCTGAAGTCCGAGACCCTGGGTTCAACCCCTGAGTTTTTTGTCCAGGATATGCTTGACCTGGAAGACAACCTGGCAGGTATGACCTTCGATGTGATCACTTGTCTCGGCAACACCCTGGTGCATCTCACAGGACCCCAGGAAATTCAGCATGCCCTGAAGCAGTTTGCCAGACTTCTGGACCAGAACGGGTCCATGGTGATTCAGATTGTAAATTACGACAAGATCTTCAATGAGAAGATCATGGAGCTTCCCCGCATAGAAGCTGAAGGAATCACCTTTGAGCGGTTCTACTCCTGGGACGAGGAGGCAGATGAAGTGGTCTTCAGGACCCGCCTGAACACACCGGACACTCCCACTGCAATTGAGCAGGAAACCATTCTTTATCCTCTTAAAAAAGATGAACTGAGCAGCATGCTTGAAGACCTGGGGTTTGCTGATCAGCATTGGTACAGCTCATTCCAGCAGGATCCCCTGGATTCAGACAATCTTCCCCTGATTGTTCATGCCATGAGATAGAACAACAAAAACGGGACTGCACAATCGGCAGTCCCGTTTCTGGATTTCTATGCAGAAGATTAGTTCGCCGCAATGGTAAAAGTCAGTGTATCGCTGTATGCCCCCGGATCAGGCATTGCTGATCTGTCGAGGTTAACCAGCCTGACCTCCCGTTCATTGCCTCTGCCGACTGCAAGAGTGCCCGTAAGATCTGTCACTTTAGCGGTTCCGCCGTCAAAATTCACCACTTCCCCTCCGTAGGAGAGAACATATGGAATCTTTGCTGAGCTGGATCCGTCAGAAGATGCGAAAAAGGCATGGGTGGACTGATCAGACGAAGCATTTTCCGAGGTTAGAAAGACCTTGTATCCGTCAAAGGAGTTGCTCATTTCACGTACAGTTCCGAGATGTACATCCCTTGGATCATCTGAGAAATCGAGGTTCTCCGCATAACTGGTGCTTTCAACCGAAATAGCCACAGTCTTGGGAACAGTTACTTGAATATTCAAAGTTGCCGTATTACTGGCAGAAACTGAATAGACAGCCGATACTGCTATGACAGCAGTAATAAGAAACACACGAAATACCTTCCGCATAAAAAATCCCCTTGGATGAAAAGTTGAAACTTTTTTGCACGGGACTTTAAAGGATTTTTACTTTTGTTGGTATTTTTTAAACAGGTTTGTTAAATGAAAGGTTGTTGTAAATAAACTTTCGGCTTCCTACTTAACTAAAGAATAACAAAATGGTAATAAGTTGTCAAGGTGAAAGTGACAGAAAAACCTTCTTGGAAGCCGGTACTGCATACAGCCCCAGTTTCAGGGGCTGTATGCAGTACCGTGACGGTGATGCTATATGATCAGCATAAAACCCAGCAGCAGGCCTGCAATAAACCCTATATTGGCAGAGTGACTGTCCATCTTGTTTGACTGGGGTATCAGCTCATCCTGTACAATGTAGATCATGGCACCTGCGGCGAACGCCAAAGCTCCCCCGATTAGCACCTCAGAGATGCCGAAGAGGATCAGGCCGACAGCAGCTCCTACGGGGGTCATCAAACCGGCTCCGAGGGTAAAGAGCAGCACCTTCAGGTTGGAAAGTCCCCCGGCCTTGAGCGGGCCCGCTACCGCCAGCCCTTCGGGGATATTATGCAGTCCAATGGCCACTGCAATAGCCAGTCCGAGTTCCGGGCTCGACTCAACCCCTGCTCCGATGGCTAATCCCTCCGGTATATTATGAAGGGCAATGCCAAAGAAAATAAGATACCCGGTGCGCAGGACGCTCTTCTGGGTTACATGAAAGGTATCAGCGTTTTCCAGCGTGAGGTTGTCGTTTTCCGACATGTGGGCATGGGGCACTAACCGGTCAAGAAGATACATAAGCCCGCACCCCAGAACAAACCCGATAATCAGCACCATCATGGACCCTAATTCAAGAGCCTCCGGCATTAATTCGAACACCGACACTGCGATCATAATGCCGCCTGCAAAACCAAGCAGTATGGCCATAGTTTTCTTTCCTGGTGAACCGAAAAGCATAAGAACAATGGGTCCCAATGCGGTGGATGTACCGGCTAAAAAACTGTACAGTAAACTTTCCACAATCTTCCTCCTGTTATCGATTACAATATTTCTCGTAGAACTGAGTGTATTCGGCGCAACTTATGTTTGTCAAGGTTCTGAATATTTTTTTAAAAATTCTTAACAATATGCCCTGCACCAAGAAAGCACGTGAACATTCACCTCTGCAGGACAAACTGATGCATATACTTTAGAATGAGGTTCATGGTTATAGAACCGGGGTCTGTATGGCCTAAGGCCCGTTCCCCAAGGGACCGCATACGCCCAGCTTTCGGCGTCATTGTCTTGGTGCTCTCTGACCCCTGTTCTGCCGCATCAGCGGCAGCCTGCATCACCTCAGCAATGTTCGTGCAGGTGCATCCGCGGGCTGCTTCAGCCGCAGGGAAGAGGGCGTCAACCATTGTTTTGTCACCCGGGGATGCCTTCCCCCGTTTCATGACCCCCGCAAGGGCTGCATCAAGAAATGCGGAGAACGCCGGCGCATCCAGGACGGTGCACTCCTTCAGGGCAGCTCCCCCGTCACGGAACAGGGTGCCGAAGACGGCTCCGCTTGCTCCTCCGGAATTCATCATGATGCTGGTGCCGCAGGATGAAAACAGGACCTTCAGATCGCTGAACTCTTTTCCTGCAAGGGCCTCTTTGACTTTGGAGAACCCAAGAGCCATTCCAGCCCCGTGATCCGCATCGCCCATTTTATCAGCTTCGGTGAGCATCGCTTCATTGCTGATGATCCCGTCGGCAACATATTCCATCATGTCTCTGCATGCAGCGGTATCAAGCATATCAGCGGTGTGCTCCCTTCATATTCATGCCGTTCCAGGTAAAGGCGAATGAGTCTGCATCCATGTACAGATACCGTTTCAGCTGGTCATTCAGGGAAATCAGTGATATGGAAAATCCCTTCATGTCCTGGGTGGTGGAAATCTTTCCGATTACGGTGTTCAGCTTCACTATCCCCCGGTTCTTGAGTATCTCCGCTGTCCGCCTGTTCACGATCAGCAGCTCCATATTGGTCATAGCACCCAGGTCGTTGATCAGCAGAGAAACCTCATCTCCTGGTTTGAAGGGAAGGTCCCTCAGTACGGCATCCATCATTGCATCTGCCAGCTCATCAGCGGGCATAAGTGATGTCCGTGTCACCCCCGGCTCTCCATGGATGCCCATGCCGATTTCAATTTCGTCGTCCCCTAACAGAAATGTAGGCTCACTGGTATTCAGCATCACCCCTGCCTGCAGGGCAACCCCTATGGACCGGGTCCGGTTTACCGCCTGAGAGGCAACTTCGAAGGCCTCCTGGAGAGTTGAAGCTTCTGAACAGACCCCGCCGGCAATCTTCACGGCAAAAAGCAGTCCTGCTATGCCCCGTCTGTCTTCAATTTCCTTGACGGCAACGTCATCATGGACCCGTACCGTCTGCACATCAATGCCCTCATCCTGGAGCATTTCTGCGGCAATATCAAAATTCATGTTGTCTCCGGCATAATTTCCGTAGAGAAACAGGATTCCATTGCCCCTATGGGCAGCCTTTGCAGTCTGGTAGATGATGTCCGGGTTGGGGGAAGCGAAGATGTTTCCCACAGCAGCGGCGTCAGCCATATTGCGGCCCACCAGTCCGTGGTAGATTGGCTCGTGGCCGCTTCCGCCGCCCACTACCAGCGCAACTTTTCCGTCCTCAACATCCCTCCTGATAATCCCGTTCACCCCGTCAACCTTGGTTACAGCCCCGTCATAGGCATAAACCAGCCCCTCGATCATCTCTGTGACTAAGGTGCTTCGGTTATTCACTACATGCTTCATAGAATCCCCCGGTAAATCGTTTCGGGATATCATAGCATGGAACAGGGGTGCATCAAAATGTTTTTGTTCAGGGCAGATGCATCTGCCTTGAAAAGGAGCTGATCAATGGGCTGTCACCGTAAATGTGATATGGTCCTGATAGTCCCCCGGTGCGGTCATGCTGAATTCTCCTACCACAACCTCGATCTCATACCGCCTTCCTTCCTCTCCCGTTGGAGGCTGCCCGCTGTAGATCTGAATCGGCTGTGTCTGGTTTTCCAGGTCAACCAGATTTCCGTCAACTTTCATGGTATAGAGAATGGTATTGTCCTTGAGCTGATGGTGCACCATATTTCCCCTGTTGGAGGATTCGACAGAAATCGCATAGGATGTGGTGGCCTTCGCAATCAGGTCTGCCCGTCCCGTGGTCCCGGGCTCGAGTTCTCCCAGGTTCATGGGGTATTCAGTTGAAGTGAAATCAGGGGAGGCACCGGCCTCAACAATCGAAAGCTGCACGATCCCGGCTGCATGTATGTTTATCTGCACATCAATGGTGTCATACAGTTCCAGCCCAGAAAACGAATTAAGATTGTTTCTCGTGTAGAGGGAGATGGTGTATGTGTCGGAATGGACACCGCTGCCGCTGACTATCTGGTCTGCGGGAATCACAATGGTGTAGAACAGGGAGAAATACCTCCACCTGTTGGGGGAAGAACTCTGCAGAATATTCAAGGCATTGTCTGCAAGAAAGGTGATTTCCGCATCGGGGGCGCTGAGGTCCATCAGCACCTGCTGGGTCTGATTATGCAGCAGCCGGTAATTGAGCTCAGAACCGGTAAATGACCTGGCGATCCTCGGGTCATATCCGGGAACCAGTCCCTCAGAGAAGGTTGCCATGACAAAGTTTCTGGAACCACGGTACATCAGCCTAAGCTCTTCGGTGAAGATGATTTCATTCCCCGTATAGTCGGCAGTAATCATGCTGGAGGGCTCACGGGCGAAATAGACACCGTCAGCATCGGGGGGATCAATATCATCTCCGGGGAGGGAAAGACAGACAAGAGAAAAAAGTATTAACGCAGTCATCAGCCGTTTCATATCATCACCTATTATAGCATACCTTACTGTTCCTGGGCTGCAGGCACAGAAAGCCGTCCTTCCGGCTGTCCTCCGGGAAGTAAAATATTCCCCAGGGTCAGCACCCCTTCAGAGTCATCGGGGACTATGATTCGGTAGTACAGGTACCTGCCTTCAACTGGTATACCGAGAAGATAGGTTCCCGGATCAACCTGGGACATGGAGAACAGTCCTGACGCATCTGTTGATGAGGGATAGGACCGTAATCCTGCTGCAGATGACTCCGGTACAAGCTCCACATACGCTGAAGCAAGGGGCGTTCTGTCATGATGCAGGATCCGTCCGGTTAGTGATACCGCATCAGGTATCACTTCCGTTGCCTCAAACGCTTCCTGCCGCCCTGAAAGGAATATATTTCCAACTGATACTGATCTGCCGATCCCTTCGGGGATAACAATTTCCAGAAATTCTCCTGATGCTGCATCATCGCAGACCATCTCGTAGGTTCCCGGCTCAAGCTCCATAACGGTGAAGAACCCGTTCTCTCCTGTCAGGAAGGAATAGGCTTCCCCGTTTCGTACCAGCTGCCCCCGTACAAATGCTGCAGGTGTGCCGTCTTCGTAGAAGAGTCTTCCCCTGAGCGAAACAAGGTCCGATTCCTCGGTTTCGAGGGTGGGGAGCT
>PWNW01000246.1 GCA_003557605.1 Spirochaetaceae bacterium | reverse complement strand
CTGTGCTCTGTCCCCTGCGGTCAGGTCTTCAAGCCGTACTCTGCCGCCGATGCCGCTTCCGGACACGGGGGCCTGAAGTCCTTCTGAGGCAGCTTTCTGGGCTGCAGCTGGAGTCATAGGTTCTCCCGGTGATGAGGCAAGCACATCCCGTTCAATGATTCTTCCTCCAGGCCCGCTGCCTGCAAGCCGTGAGACATCTACTCCCATCTTCTGTGCAGTGCTGCGAGCCCTGGGGGAAGAACCCTGGGGTCTGTCCCCCTGCACCGCCTGCGCCGGAGCTTCTGATTTCTCTTCGGCAGGCTGTTTCGGTTCTTCCTGCTTTGTCTCTTCAGCTTCCGCTTCAGATTTCTGCGGTTCATCAGATACCAATGAGCTGATATCTTCTCCCTCTTCACCAATCACCGCGATGGGCTGCTGCACCGGAACTTCGTCATCCACATCGTAGAGCAGTTTCAGCACTGTCCCCGATGCAGTGGATTCAACTTCGATAGTTGCTTTGTCCGTTTCCGCCTCACAAAGGATGTCCCCTTCTGAGACAGCATCCCCAACCTGCTTCTTCCATTCAAGGATGATGCAGCTTTCCACTGTGTTGCCCTGTTTCGGCATTACTACTACTGATGCCATTGATTCTCTCCTGTCTTCTATCTGATTCAGACCAGCATCAATGTGATGCCCGCCTCCTCAATTTCCTGCTGTGCTGCTTTAGGAAGTCCTATATCAGTTATAAGGATATCAATCTCCTGCAGCGGCAGTATTTTCACAAATCCGGTTTTCCCGTATTTTGATGAATCAGAAACCAGCACTTTCAGCGCGGAACTTCTGATCATTTTACGGACCATTTCTGCATTTTCCGCCAGGTGGGTCGTTAGTCCATGCTCCAAGGTGAATCCGTCAGTTCCGGAAAAGGTAATGCGTCCATGGTACTGGTCCAAGCTGTGCAGCGCCGACGGACCGACTAAAGCATCTGCAGAGGGTCTGAACTCTCCTCCGACTATGGTCATATGGATTTGGGGGTTCACCCGTCCATGTGGGAGCAGAAGCAGGGAGTTTGTCACCAGCTGCAGGTTCCTCTTCCCGTACAGATACCGCCCTATCAATGCTGTGGTGGTTCCGTTAGTAATCATGATGTAGTCATTATCCTGAACCAGCGTCGATGCAGCCTTTGCAATGCGAATCTTCGCATCACGAAAGCTTTTCATTTTGTCCAGCAGTTCGGGGTGATACGCAGGGACAGCTCCTCCCCGTGTCCGGATGATAAGCCCCTTCTCTTCAAGGGTCTTCAGATCAGCCCGAACGGTAACAACTGATACCCCGAGCCTTGAACTCAGGGCATTCACCGAAACATCGCCCTCATTTCGGAGAGTATCAAGGATCTGTTCTTCTCTGCTGCTTGTTCCTGCCAAAACCTTTCCTTATGCTTTCATAGTTCTTTCTTTACACTTTCTATAATATTTCTTTTTTCTCAAATGCGCAAGAGCTTTCCAGAAAAATAAACAATTTTTCCACCACACCCAATCCATATGATATGATGGCACCTGCCTGTTCAATAAAAAAAGGAAATCTGCTTCATGAACTACGACTACATTTTGAAATGGTGTTTTGGGATACTGTTTATTCTTCTGACTCTTCTTCGGCTGTTTTCACGAATACGGTTCGAAAAGCGCGGTCCCTTTTCCATGCATCATCTGGCGGACGGGAAACTTCTAATGGTGATACGCTGGATTCTCGGAATACCTCTTGGGTTCTCAATGATGGAATACTTTTTTTTCCAGCATTCGGTTCCCTGGATGTATCTGCCCCTGCCGGTGTTCATCAGGGGAATCGGAGTGTTCCTCGGATACAGTTCCGTCTGTTTCCTTGCGGTGGTGCATTATTATCTTGGAAAGAACTTCAACAGCGGCTCTTCAGTTAAACAGAACCACTCACTGATAACCGGAGGACCCTACCGATATGTGCGCCATCCGATGTATGTCGGTTTTTTCCTGCTGTTCTTTTCCTCGTTTTTGATATCAGAAAACTGGCTTATAGGATTATCGGGTATGATGACCATTCTTACGCTGATGACCCTGCGGCTGAAACTTGAAGAGGAGAATCTTGAACAGTACTTTGGCAATGACTACCTGGCATACCGCATGAAGACCGGAGCATTCCTTCCGAAGTGTTCACTGTTCAGCAAGTCCCGTAAATGATCGGCAGCAAGAATGCAGTTAAAAACTATTTACTGAAGCCTGATGAGATAATCTCAGGCTGCAGCCTGCAGATCCTTGGAGGGGATTCTTCAGTGCTGCGGATTCTCTGCAGCAGCTGCATCGCAGCAGTCTTGCCGATTTCCTCAAGTGGCTGCCGTACCGTTATGTAGTCATGGGATAACACGATATTCATCAGCGCCTCATCAAAGGCAATGAATCGGATGAGGTTTCCGATGCTGTGCTCCAAGAGGTATTTCTCAGCTCCAAGATGGAGGAACAGGTTCACTGCAAAGACATACCTGAGTTCAGGATCTGCCTCCAGCAGTTCTCCCATGATGCGGTACCCGCTGTCGGCATGCATATCTGAGAATGCAATAATTCTCTGATCAACTTTTATGCCGTGCATGCGCAAAGCCCGCTCATATCCTGTATACCGTTCCCGGGCTGAAGTGAGTTTCTGATCTCCGCCGATGCATCCTATGCGCTGCGCCCCATCACGGATTGCCAGATCCACCGCCTGATAAGCTCCGTTGATGTTGTCGCTCAGTACTGCATCAGCCTGCATGCCTTCGACAATTCTATCCACAAGAACAAAGGGGATGCCCTCCTGCACCAGCATGCTGTAGTGCTCTCCTCTGTCCCCCGCTGGAATAATGATGGCACCGTCAACCTGCTTTTCAACCATTAATGAAATTCTGGCCTTCTCTTCTTCTATGCTCTCCCGTGAGTTGAGGATAAATGTCGTGTACCCCTCGGTCCTGAGCTCCTCCTCTATACCCTCGGCAACGGCCATAAAAAAATCATTCCGGAATTCAGGGGAAAGAATTGCTACGGTATGGGTGGTGCTGGACCTCAGGCTTCTGGCAATAGTGTTAACCCGGTACCCCATTTCTTTCATAGCTGCTTCAACTGCAGCCTTAGTCTCCCGGGAAACCTTCGGATCATGGTTTATTACCCGGGATACCGTAGCAGTGGAGAAATGGGCTTTTCGTGCTACATCCTTTATGGTAACCGACTGCTTGCCCATATTAGGAGATCACACCCTTTTTCAAGATGATATTCCCATACAGCGCCTTTTCGCTGGTAGCAGCTATCGCATATGCCTCTTTAGCCTGTTCATAAAAGCAAATTCTGCCTGTCAGGTCAAATCCATTAAACCCAGGTTCATGTTTCTCAATGATCTTCCGGTATTCAGCCCATATGGGCGGGTCATCTTTCTGTTTTCCTTCATCGTCTGTCCCAGGGTCCATAAAGAACACGGGCTCGTCAACGAACTGATCCAACGGAAAAAACTGGAGAATTGCATCCAGTATCTCTGGAATACCATGGCCGTCAAGCCTAACTAACCGCTTTGCATATGATGCGGAGGGAAAGTTCCCGTCCCCCAGAACAATTTCGTCTCCATGGCCCATTTCCATGAGAATTTTCAGCAGCTCCGGTGACAGAATAGATGGAATGTTCTTCAGCATAATCAACCTCCTAAACCCTTGCATGGTTGTTCAAACCATGCGATGATGTAATCGATTACACATTGTATCACGACTTCAAGGAGGACGCCAGTGAATTTAGGAGATAACTTCAAGGTGAACACACCGGTATACAGACTGAAGGGGAATCCCCCGAAAATCGGAATCAGACCGACTATTGACGGAAGAAGACGGGGGGTTCGTGAATCCCTGGAAGAACAGACCATGGAACTTGCTCAGGCTGCAGCACAGCTTATCAGCAGGAATCTGAAGCATCCCTCAGGACATCCTGTTGAATGCGTTATAGCAGATACCTGTATCGGGGGAGTTGCCGAGGCCGCACAGTGCCAGGAGAAGTTTGAAAAAGAACAGGTTGCAGTCACGCTGACGGTGACTCCCTGCTGGTGCTACGGCTCAGAAACCATGGATATGGACCCTGCCACCGTGAAGGCGGTATGGGGATTTAACGGAACTGAACGCCCTGGAGCAGTGTATCTTGCTGCGGTTCTTGCGGCTCACGCGCAGAAGGGCCTGCCCGCTTTCGGAATCTACGGACGGGATGTTCAGGACGAGGGAGATACTGCTATTCCGGAAGATGTTGAGGAGAAACTCCTTCGTTTTGCTAAGGCAGGGCTTGCAGTTGCCCATATGCGGGGACGTTCCTATCTTTCCATCGGAGGATGCTCCATGGGAATCGCAGGATCCATCGTGGACCAGGATTTCCTGCAGAAGTACCTCGGCATGAGAACCGAAGTTGTTGATATGTGTGAAATAGCCCGCAGGATTGAAGAGGAAATCTATGATGCTGAGGAGTTTGAAAGAGCCCTGGCCTGGGTGAAGGAGAACTGCAAGGAGCAGGAAGACACCTCCAATCCGCCGGAGTTCAGACGTTCAAAAGAGCAGCGGGATGAAGACTGGGAATTTGTTGTTAAGATGACCATGATCGGCCGTGATTTGATGATCGGAAACGAAAAGCTCAAAGAGATCGGCTGGGAAGAGGAAGCCATGGGCCGAAATGCCATCGCCGCAGGCTTCCAGGGACAGAGGCAGTGGACCGACCACTGGCCCAACGGCGATTTCATGGAAATCATGCTTAACTCATCTTTTGACTGGAACGGCATCAGGGAACCGTTTATTATGGCGACAGAAAATGACTGTCTCAACGGTATCACCATGCTTTTCGGTCAGCTGCTGACCAACAGGGCTCAAATATTTTCTGATGTGAGGACCTACTGGTCACCGGAAGCAATTGAACGAGTCACCGGATGGAAACCTGAAGGACTTGCAGAACACGGTTTTATCCACCTGATTAATTCTGGATCGACCTGCCTGGATGCAACCGGTGAAATGGTTGATGCTGACGGGAATCCTGCCATAAAGCCCTACTGGGAAATCACCCCGGAGGATGTGCAGCGCTGTCTTGAGGCAACAGAGTTCTGCGTTGGGGACGGAGGATACTTCCGCGGGGGCGGATTCTCCTCAGATTTCCTGACCAAAGGAAATCTGAAGGTCACCATGAGCAGAATTAACTTAGTGAGAGGCCTCGGTCCGGTAATGCAGATAGCCGAAGGCTGGACGGTTGACATCCCCCAGCAGGTGCATGACACTCTGGATTCCAGGACCAATCCTACATGGCCTACCACCTGGTTTGTTCCACGCACCTTGGAAGGCAATGAGACGTTCAAGGATGTCTACTCCGTTATGGCAAACTGGGGGGCGAATCACGGAGCTGTCAGCTTCGGGCACATCGGCGCGGACATTATTACCCTATGCTCCATGCTGAGAATTCCCGTCTGCATGCACAATGTGCCCCATGGAGATATATTCCGCCCTGCTGCCTGGAATTCCTTTGGAATGGACAAGGAGTCAGCAGATTACCTTGCCTGCAGCACCTTCGGGCCGCTGTACTGATATGTAACAGGGAGTCTTTTTATCGAGACTCCCTGTTACCTACTTCCCCCAGGCAGGGAGTATACCAGAAAGATATTCATCAAAGAGCTCATCGGGAGGCTCAATCAGGTAGAATAGCTTGCGTTTGATCATGTAGATGCCGCTGTAGCCGTAGGCATCAGCGGTATCTGCCAGTCCTGCCTTTACCGGGTTCTCGCTGATGTACCGGAAGGTGTCCTGGAGCTTCCGCGGCCCCTTCACGATGTTGCTGCGGTAGCGGTCCCACCACACGTGCCCCTTCAGTCCGAATAACCGGTTGAACCGGGAGGCAAAGCACCCAAGCAGCCACTGCATGATCTTCGGAAGATCATCCTTGTGCCTCGGCTCAATGAGCAGATGAATGTGGTTGGACATGATGGCATAGTGCTTCAGCTTGAACTTGTACTTCTTCTTCGCCCTCTTCAGAAGAAAGAAGAACAGTTTTTTGACCACCTCGGCTGCAAAGATGAACTCCTGCCGGTTTGTCCGCGCCGTCACATGGTAGGTTGCACCATGTTCTAAATGTCTTGGTTTCCTCATACTAT
>PWNW01000351.1 GCA_003557605.1 Spirochaetaceae bacterium | reverse complement strand
TTCCTGATATCGCAGTGCTTCTGATTGAACTTGGTGCAGATATCCACGTCAGGGACAGTGACGGAAACACTCCGCTTCATAAGGCAGTCTGGAACCTTGACCGGCAGACAGCAGAACTTCTTGTCCGCCAAGGAGCTGATATCCACACGAAAAACCGGCTGCAGCAGTCGCCCTTTCTCTCTGCCCTCTCCCTGGGAGCAGAACCGGTGCGGTGGCTTACTGAAACCGGCAGCATCATGGTTCGTGATAATGCAGGAAATACCCCGCTGCACCTGGCAGCGGCCAGGCATGCATCGCCTGAGATACTCCGTAATTTAATTCAAGGGGGAGCACAGGTAAACACCATGAACAATAACCTCGACACCCCCATGCACCTGGCGGTATACCACACGTCACAGCATGCCGTCAGGCTGCTTGCCTCTTCAGGAGCAGATCTGTTTATCCCCAACAGCGACGGCATCACCCCCCTGGATACCGCTGTCCGCAAGGGGGTAAGGGTGCTTGCTTGGATTATTGATGAAACCGGCATTGACCGTGAAGACCCGTCCGGGAATACCCTTCTGCATGCCGCAGTGCAGTCAGGAAGCATGGAGGCAGTACGGTATTTCATTGACCTGGGGGCTGACCCGAAAAAAACAAATCACGCCGGAATCTCTCCTGCGGACCTTGCTGCTGAACTGGAACATGATGAGATATCGGAACTTTTTTCAGCTGAATAAGCGAATACCGCCTCTGAACAGCAGATAGTACAGCACCATCCTCGGAAGCCTTGATGTGCAGGCAAGAAGGGTCCATCCGGCATGGACCTTCAACAGCCCTGCAATCCAGCACACGGTGGAAAAAGGAATCGGTGTGAGCCCGGCAAAGGCCACAGCAAGAGGCCCGTATCGGTCCACCAGCTTCTCTCCCCGTTCACGATAGGAGTCCACTGAACGCTGGATATACCCCCACCGGTTGAATGACCTGGCAATCCAGTAGCCGAAGAATCCTCCCAGTGCAGAACAGAATCCCATGACTGCCAGCAGCGGTATCGGTGACCAGGACATGACAAATGGAAACAGCACATCGACTGAAGTGGGGAGAATAATGGTATCAACAAAGAATGAAAACACTGCTATCCCTGCCAGGCCGAATCTCCTGCTGAGCAGCATGCCCCAATGGTTGAGCTGCTCAAACGCCAGAACATAGACAATGATATAGACAAAGATCAGGACTGCGGTCAGCAGCAGCCCTTTTTTCACTGCATCCCAGAGCACCTCATGGGTGTCAGGGTTATTCCTTTTCATGATCTTTGCTCCAGCCGCGGGCCCGCTGGTGCAGCTGAATCAGGAAGTCCTGAGCCCCCTCCGGCCGCATTCCCACACCCTGCCAAAGGGGAGCCCTGCCTCCTCCCTTGGCTTCAATCAGGGGGAACAGGTCCCTGCGTATTTCATCAAAGGGCACCGGGACTGTTGCATGAATGATCCAGCGCACTTCATGCTCCAGCAACCCCAGGCAGCAGAAAAGATGCTTCCCCTCCTGGGGCATTTCCCCGGCCATATGCTTCATGATATCTATGGTGTCCAGTTCTACTGAACCTGCTGCAATGCTCACTCCGTTTTCACAAACCCCCGTACTCATGATCCGGTCAATCATAAAGCGGGCAGTACGTTTCTGCTGAAGCTGCAGGTCATACTGCAGCTGTTTCATATCTTCCTGCAGCTTCATGACGGCTGATGTGATCTGCTGTGCAGGGGATGACAGCAGAGTCCCTGCCTGTTGGACAATCTGCTCCTTCTCCCTGACATCCCGAAGGGCACGGTTTCCAATTTTCCATTTAGTCCTGATTCTGCCTCGAATCTTTTCTGTACCGATGCAGCTGACAAGCAGGACTTCACCGGCTGCTGCCAAATGCACCCCTCCGCAGGCAGCCATGTCATAATCTCCCAAACCAACAACCCTGATCGTTCCAGTGACCTGGGGTTCTCTGCGAAGCAGAGCAACATGCCGGTCATGGTCATGCATCATCTGCTGGGTTACCGGGAGATTGCTGCAGATAATCCTCTGGGATGATGTGACCGTCTGAAACAGCACTTCATCACTGATCTCCGCTTGGTCAGTCTCAACGGCAGTATAATCATCTCCCAGATGCACAGATACCGTACCGATCCCGTGCTCATGGTGCATCACCCCTGATATCACATGCTGACCGGTGTGCTGCTGCATAAAATCATATCTGTGCTCCCAGTCCAGCTCCATCTGCACATGGTCGCCTATGCTGAAGGACGGCTTCTCCTCCAAGGCATGCACCACCTTGCCGTCCTGCATCTTCACTTCAGCAGCTTTCCCGTCTATGGTCCCCCGGTCAGCAGGCTGTCCTCCGCCGCCCGGGTAGAACAATGTCCTGTCACATACAATATTCCATCTGCCGTCCTGATGCTGAATCTCCAGGACTTGGGCACTGCAGGTTCTCATATAGGGATCATGGTAATAGATCTTCTCCGTCATAGCTTCTTCATCTCCAGATATCCGTGGTGCTCAGCATATCTGCTGAGATCCTCCGGGGTATTTATATTCCAAAGCTTCCAGTCGGGAAACCGTGCGTCTGTTTCTGCCCTGGGCACCATGTGAAGGAACCCGCTTGTATGAAGCAGCTTCTGCAGTCTGAGGGTTCCCCGCTCCAAAGCTTCCTCCCAGTACCCAACTGTCTCAGTATGATAAAGTCCAGGAAACGGGGCAATTCCCCGAGCATCCTGAAGCACCGCAGCTCCCGGCCTGCCATATGATACCGCGTGTTTAATGATCACATCAATAAGTTCTTCAGGAGAAACAAGCAGATCACAGCAGGTAATAAACACCCATGGCCCTAAACCCTGCTCTCTGCAGGTACGCAGGGCTGAGGCAATACCTGCAACGGGGGTCTGCAGCGCACTTCTGTCGTGGATAATCGGAAGATTTCCGCAGAAGACATCATCAAAGGAAGATTTCACTGATACGTACAACGGAAAGAACTTCCCCTCAAGCATCCTTGATACCCGATGAATCAGGACATCTCCTCCGACCGGCAGAAAAGCCTTCGGTCTTCCCATCCTCCTGCTCTGTCCGCCGGTAAGAATCACCGCCGGAATGGTATATGATTGTTCCTTCATCAATTGGCATCATAAGCATCCTGCGACAGCAGAGCAATAGGCTGCAGACATGCATACCTTGATATACGATATCACTTGAAAGGGAACTAAGAAACAGCTATCTTATAATTATACGTTCCAAAAGGAGTCAGCCTATGTCAAAGATCAGATCAGCATTGGAAATAGCACTTGAAAAAACGGAATCAGTGGAAAGTAATCCTGAGCGGATTGAAGAGGAAAAGTATACCCAGGAAGGTCAGAGACTTATTTCAAAGTATTTGTTTGAAAAAGCCTATTCCCTGGATGATATTCAGGAGAAGATCACCTCAGCCCAGGGTTCAAGAAAATCCTACCTTCTTGCGGGTATTGCGCATGCGCTGGTATCAAATATCTCTCTTCCCCAGAATGATCTGTATGTGGAAAGCCTGGGATCAATCAAAGAGGCCATTGAATCCCTCACCCCCTGTGATGATGTGAAGGAGCAGTTTGCCGAACTGGACCGCTTTTTCCAGCAGTATCTTGAACAGACAGAGCAGCTTCAGAAATCCCTTGCACAGAAGTATGCCCCGAAGCTCAGACAGAAACAGCAGCAGCTGGCCAAGCAGTTCGGGGCAATGGTTGAGCTGACCCCTGAACAGGACCCTGAGTTTATTGACCTGCTGAGCAAGCACCGGCAGCAGCTCGATGACCAGTACCAGCAGGTCCTTGACAACTTCAAGGATCAGCTCAGGGAGATGATCAAATCAGGTCATTCCGCCAGTTCATAGATCCGTTCAATGTCTTCAACGGTGAGAGGACAGAAAACCCCGGGAGCTGAGAGGGAAGCCTTTTCAGCCATCCGGCGGTAGTTCCGGTCCGTAATGCCCAGCCCTTTGAGAGTAACCGGCAGACCGATGGAGATGAAAAACTGCTCCATGCGGCGGATTCCCTCAAGAACAATACGCTCTTCATCGTTTGCCGTATAGGGAACACCCCACACCCTGACGGAAAACTGCACAAACCGCTGAATATTCTGTTTGTACACATGCTTCATCCATGCAGGGAAAATGACGGCAAGCCCTGCTCCGTGGGCTGCATCATAAAATGCTGAAAGCTCATGCTCAATCCCGTGGGACGACCAGTCCTCGATCCGTCCTCTCCCCAGCAGATCATTATGAGCAATGGTACCAGCCCACATAATCTCTGCACGGGAAGCATAGTCTTCGGGGTTCTCAAGCGCCCGGGGGGCCTGTTCAACAATTGTCTTCAGCAGCGCCTCACACATCCTGTCGGAAAATGCCACATCAGGCTCATTGGTGAAGTACCGTTCCATCACATGCGCCATGATATCAACGGCGCCGCAGGCGGTCTGAAAGGGAGGCAGGGTATATGTACGTTCCGGGTTCATTACTGCAAATACCGGTCGGAAGACTTCATTCACCAGTCCCAGTTTCTCGTTTGTCTCCTCCTTGGTGACAACCGTGGCAGGACTTGCCTCACTGCCCGCTGCAGGGAGCGTAAGAACCACACCCACCGGAAGCATCTTTTTCGCAGTCGCTTTTCTGGAAAAGAAATCCCACACATCGCCGTCGTAGGGGACTCCTGCTGCAATGGCCTTGGCGCTGTCAATAGCGCTTCCTCCTCCAACAGCAAGGACTCCTTCAACTCCTTCCCTTCGGCACAGATCAATTCCTTCGTGGACCAGTGAAAGTCTGGGGTTCGGCTTGACACCGCCCAGTTCGACAACCGAAATATTTTCCTTCTTCAGCGCCTCAATCACCACGTCATAGAGCCCGGACTGTTTAATGCTGCCCCCGCCGTAATGAAGGAGCACCTTCTTTCCCAGCCGACGGGACTGCTCTCCAATATACTTCTCTGAATCCTTACCGAAAAAAATAGCTGTTGGGCTGCAATACGTAAAATCCTGCATATAGACATCCTCCTGAAGATTGGTGTTTGTATTGATTAGCTATTGTATCATGTAAGGTGTGGTTGTTCCATTGGTCGAAAAGCGTCATCATTCGGTTCCCATAACTGTGAAAAACAGATACAATTGCCCCATGTTTTCAGTGCAAATACGGTTTGCAGAGCTTGAGGATGTTCCTGCCCTCATGGACATATATAATGATTATGTGATCTGCTCCTCAGCCACCTTTGACATCACCCCGAAAAGTATTGAAGAGCGCACCGCATGGTTTCATGCCCATCCCAGAGAGAGCCGCTGGAAGATCCTGACAGCCCTGGACAGTTCCGGTGCTGCTGCAGGATTCACATCAAGCAATCCCCTCCGACCCAAGGAGGCCTATAACACTTCCGTAGAAACCACCATCTATGTAGCTCGAGAGAAACGGCATCTTGGAATTGGAAGAAAACTCTATGCACGCCTCTTTGAGGAACTGCAGAAGGAAGACGTCCATCGGGCATATGCCTGCATTGCCCTGCCGAACCCGGCATCAATATCACTGCATGAATCATTCGGATTCACTCCCGTCGGAGTATTTCATGAAGCGGGGAGAAAATTCGGCAGGTACATCAGCATCCAGTGGATGGAAAAAATCCTGAATTAACTACCTTCTTGGAAACACAATCCTGATAGAAAACTGATTCATGCAGTAAAATCCTTCGAGCATATCAAGGAAGAGTTCTGCATCCTCTAGAAGTTCGATAGGTCCTGCTTGGAGAAAATACCCAGTCGGTTCCTGCCATACTGCCAGCTCTACATCCTCAAGGATCTGCTTCTGGCGTAGATCAAGAAGATCCATTACCGCATCATATTGAGCATTAATCTCACTGTACACAGAACGGTAAAGCTGCTCAACTTCCTGCCTGTCCTTTGAAGTAGGGCCAGGTCCGTAGAGCAGCCAGTAACCAATACTGGTTACATCAGGTTTTTCAACAATAGGAACTTCGATCTCCACTACCGGTTCGGGTTTTGGCTCCGGTTCCGGTTCCGGCTCGGGTTCCGGTTCCGGTTCCGGTTCAGGCTCTGGCTCCGGTTGCGGTTCGGGCTCAGGTTCAGGCTCGGGTTCCGGTTCTGGTTCGGGCTCAGGTTCAGGCTCGGGCTCGGGTTCCGGTACCGCAGGGAGTTCT
>PWNW01000160.1 GCA_003557605.1 Spirochaetaceae bacterium | reverse complement strand
CGGGGACCCTGAACTAGCTAAAACCATGGGCGCTTCGGGATTTCAACGGGCGCAGACCCTTTTCTCATATGAGAAGTTCATAGATACTATTGAGTCCCTGTTTGAGGAGGTCTCTGGATGATACAAATCGGATGTCCAAGTTTCGGAACAGATGCAGGACGCTCTGGAATTGGAAGCTACTTGAGGGAGCTTCTGCTGCAGTTTGACAAAGAACAGTGGAAAAACCAGTTCACCATAGAGCTGGCGGGACCGGCCCAGGACCGGGACTGCTACCTTGAGGGGACTTCAAACATTTCATGGCATCAGGTGGAGGGAGCTGATGCCTCTCCGATGCAGAATTTCTTCTGGAATCAGCTGAGCCTTCCCGGACTGTGCAGAAAACGGGGATATGATCTGCTGTTTCTTCCCGCTGCCAACCGACGGATTACCGGACGCGCCCCCTGCCCGGCGGTAGGGACCGTCCATGACCTGGCAGCGCTTCATATCAAGGAGAAGTATGATTTCTCCCACCAGGTGTTCAACCGGAAAATGCTGCCAAGGCTGATCAGGGGACTGGACCAGATCATCACGGTCAGCAGTTTTTCCAAAAAGGACATTCTCAGATTTTCCCGGGTTGAGGATGAACGGGTGACGGTGGTGCATCTTGCGGCGGACAAGAGCAGGTTCTTCCCGTCGGACAACCGTGAGGAAGCAGGCAAGCGCATACGAAAAGCCTACGGGCTCACCAAGCCCTTTATCCTGTATATTTCACGGCTTGAGCACCCGGGGAAAAACCACGTCAACCTGATACATGCATTTACCAGGTTCAGGGAAGCCGGCGGGTCCCAGCTGCAGCTGGTGCTGCCCGGGCCTGACAAGGAACGTGCCGAGGAGATACACAAGGCTGCATCACAATCCCCGGTTTCCCGTGATATTATATTCCCCGGATTCATCGCCCATGAGGATGTCCCTGATTTCTACCGGAGCGCTGAGCTGTTCATCATGCCCTCCTATTTTGAGGGATTCGGTCTTCCGGTGCTGGAGGCCATGGCCTGCGGCACCCCGGTAATCACCTCCACAGCCGCCTCGCTTCCCGAGGTGAGCGGCCCCCACACTCCCCATGTCGACCCCGATGACATCGAGGGCATGAAGGATGCCATGATGAGGGTGCTCAATGATCCGTCGATCAGGGATGAGCTCTCCCGCAAGGGAATTCAGTGGGCTTCAGGGTTTTCCTGGGAGCAGACGGCTCAGGCCACTGCGGAGGTGTTCATGAAAGCCCTCGGAAACAGGAGATGAATCAGATGGAAGACTACGTCATTGCTGCAGCAGGTCCTTCAAAGGAACGGACTGCACGGTTTGCCGCCCTGCTTTCCGGGAAGCTGGAATCCTATGAACGGAAATACCGGGTCATGACTGATAAGCCCGAGGGCAAGCCCTCACTGCGCATCTACATTGATGCGGACACCCGTGACCTGGCGCTGGAGGCGTTACAGGACCAGCGGTCGGGGCAGTCCCTGGCACAGCAGGTTGAACGGATTGTCAAGGAGGAACAGCAGCGAAGCGGCGATGCACAGAGAAGGAAACAGGACGCTGCGGACATCATCATCGGTCCCCAGGAAAACCTGGACGAAGCATCCTCAGGGGTTGTCCGGTATATTATCAGGACTGATCCTGCAGCGGCAGCGCAGCGCCTGCACCAGGAACAGCGGCAGAGGCGGATTGACGAGATGATCAGGCAGTATGAGCAGAGCCGGGCCACCGCCCGAAAGGCCCGGGTCAAGCGCGCGCTCTGGATGGGGGTGATCCGTGCAACCCTGGCGGTGAAGCGGTTCATCGACATTGCCGCCTCCCTGGCTGCACTGATCCTGCTCTCCCCCCTCTTTGCCGCAGTGGCGCTGATCATCAAGCTCACCGACGGCGGACCGGTGTTCTACGTGCAGGAGCGCATCGGCAGGCAGGGTAAGAGCTTTCCCTTCCCGAAATTCCGCTCCATGGTCCTGAATGCGGACCAGATGAAGGACTTACTGCTCAAGGATGCGGACCGTCAGGGGGATGTGACATTCAAGATGAAGCGTGATCCCCGGGTTACCCGCATCGGGCGGTTTATTAGGCGGTTCAGTATTGATGAGCTTCCCCAGCTGTGGTGCGTCCTGAAGGGAGACATGTCGCTGGTAGGGCCCAGACCCCCGGTGCCCCGGGAGGTAGCCCTGTATACCCAGGAGGACCGCAGGAGGCTTGAGGTTACCCCGGGACTGACGGGGATCTGGCAGGTCAGCGGCCGGGCAGATATTGAGTTCAAGAAGCAGGTGGAACTGGACGTGCTCTATATTGAAAGTCATGGAATCCTTTTGGACATCCTGCTGCTGCTCAAGACAGTTCCTGCGGTGTTCACCGGAAGGGGGGCTTACTGATCATGGCCCCTTCACCCTTCATGCTCATGGATATCCCCATCGACAACATCACCATGGACGAGGCGCTGCAGCGGATCTTTGATGCCGCTGTTTCATACACGCCCCAGACACCCTCCTCTCATATGCATTTTGTCAACGCCCACTGCATCAATACCGCAGCGGTCAACGAAGAGTACCGGCAGGTGCTCATCCGTGCAGATGCGGTGTTCCCCGACGGGTCGGGGATACGGAAAGCCGGCACCATGCTGGGAGTTCCCGTCAAGGACAACGTAAACGGAACGGACATGTTTCCGCTGCTCTGCCGCAGATGCGCAGAGCAAGGTATGCGCATGTACCTGCTGGGGGCAAAGCCCGGCGCAGCCGAGAAGACCGGCAGGTGGGCTGCAGAACATGCCGGAAAGGAAGTCATCGCCGGAACACGGGACGGGTACTTCTCCCCTGAGGAGGAGCAGGCTGTCATTGATGCTGTCAACGCCTCCCGTCCTGACATCCTCCTCACGGCAATGGGAGTGCCCCGCCAGGAGCTGTGGCTCCATATGCACCGGGATGCACTGAAGGTACCGGTTTGCATGGGAGTGGGAGGGCTGTTTGACTTCTACTCAGGGACCATTCCCCGTGCCCCGCTGTGGATGCGCCGAGGGGGCATAGAATGGGTTTGGCGGCTCATGATGGAACCGGGGAGGATGTGGAGACGATATATTATCGGGAATGCGGTTTTTCTGATGCATATAAAGAAGATCCAGCGGAACATGCGCAAGGAAGGAAGGAAACAGCCATGAAGGCAATCTGCGACTTCACCAAGGTGCCGGCCTTTACCCTGCAGGAAGGAACATTCGACGTGATTCCCTGCTTTCTGCCGGTGATGGGAAAACCATGGGTTCAGCACTGCATAGAATCGATTGAGCGGCTCGGTGTCAGGGAAGTGTCGATCTACCTCTCCCAGTATGCTGATGAACTGGAACAGGTGATCGGGGACGGGGAACGCTGGGGCCTTTCGGTGTCCTACCAACTGGTGAAGCGCAACGTTTCGGTGCCGAAGCGTGCGGCAGCTTCACCGTTTCTCTCAGATGATGAGCCGGCTCTCTACTGCACCCTGCATGCTCTTCCGGCCTTAAAACCGGAGCACCTGAAGCACTCCGGGCGGTTTACCGGTACCCGGGACACGGGATGGCGATGGTGCACAAAAAAGGAGCTTGGGGATGTTTCGTCCCTTCCAGAAATACCGGTGGATGCCCTCTGGCTGGATCAGCCCCAGGACTACCTTGACTCCTTGAAATCTGTCCTCTCCTCCGGTGGAGGGAACCTGGTGTTTCTTTGAAAAACGCTGAGAACGGGCATCTGGGCAGGGGCGGGATGCAGCATTTCCCCCACCGCATCGCTTGTGCCCCCGGTGTACATCGCCTCCCAGGTGCGAATCGGGGACGGAGCCATCGTGGGGCCCAATGCGGAAATCGGCCAGCGCTCCATCATTGATTCTCAAAGCGTGATCATTGACTCATCCCTGCTTCCGGGAAGCTATGTGGGCAAGTCCCTGGATATCAAGCAGTGCATCATTCACCGAAGCCAGGTGCTCCATGTACCCATTTCGGCGGTCTACACCTCCACCGACGGACTTCTGCTCTCTGCGGTGGAATCAGTCCCCGCTCCCGGAGGTTCCCCGGCGGCGTTTCCGTCACGGGCCCTGGCTGCAGTTTTGGCCCTCCTCACCCTGCCGGTGCAGGCGTTGCTGCTGCTTCTCAACCTGCTGCTGAACAAGCGGGGTGTTACCCGGTTCAAGGCGGTGGTCATACCCCAGCAGTACGTTCCCCGAAGCCTGGATGAGCTGATAACCCGGACGGAGTCTGTGCTGAAGCGCACTGATGAGATTTCCGGGTCTGTCTGGAATCATCTGCTCTGGCAGGTGCTGCCGGGGCTCTGGTCCGTCGCTGCCGGCAGAAAGCGGTTTTTCGGGCTCCCGTCTCGGACCCCCAAGGAGTTTCACCAGCTTTCCCCCGACTGGCGGGGCATCTACCTGAGGTCTAAGCCCGGTCTGATCTCCGAAGCCGATATCCTTTATGACGAACCCCAGGAGACGGAGATGCTCTTTGCTTCGGAGATGTTCCAGAGCGCCAATGACTCGCTCAGGTTCAATGCGTCCCTGCTGAAACGGTACCTGAAGGCCCTGTTTCGGGGACGAGGTTAGTTTACCTGCCGCCAGACAGAAAGAAACCTCCGGGTTTCGCCGATCCACCGGGGGTCATCTGTCCTGATCTGGTCCAGCAGCCGGGGAAGCATCCGATAGAGCATTTCACGGGGATACCGCATTGACGCCCTGCCGAGGCGGGCCTGCCTGAGGGCATTTCTTGCCAGCTGCTGCATCCCTTTGTGCTGCCGAGGCTCCCTGACAAAGGGATCTCTGCAGTATGAATCGATGTCCTTCCACGATTTCCCGGTGCGTACTGATTCCTGGTAAAGCAGCAGCTCGTTCCAGAGGGATGCCGAATCAGTCAGCTGCTGGATTTCCGGCTGCTCCGGCGGAAGGGAGTCAGGGTTGAGCTTGAATGCTGCTGCCTGCCGGTAGAGTTCCAGGACCTGTCCGCCCCGGGGTATCGCTCGGCTGGCAATGACCTCTTCCAGCAGTTCCGGCCTCCCCTTCACTGCGCTCTGGTAGCTTCCGTGGGTTATCAGGAGGGTGTCCCCGAAGGCAAGATGACATTTCTGCAGGTTCCGCCTGATGAAATCCTTGTCCGCATCCCCAATGGCCCCCGAAGCGGCAAGAACCGCCTGGAGCAGTCCTGAACCGCGGTTCAGCATCAGCCGCAGCGCCTCAACCGCCGGCAGGGGGTCGAACAGATAGGCAGGTGCAGAGCCCGTCAGAATCTCCGGGTCCCCGGAAAGCACCATATGCCCGGTTATCAGGTCCTGCCACATCAGTTCGTGGGGAAGGCTTCGGATTGACTCACCGGTGAGGGGCTTCCCGATATCTACCTCAATGCCCAGCAGCTGCTCATACTTCTCAGCGGCCTTCGCTGACCCGTCAGGAAGCGATGAAGGTCCAGTGAGAACAATAAACAGGTCAAGGTCGTTGTAGAGGGATTCCCTTCCTTCCCGGATGACACAGGCCCCTTCTCCCCTTCCGTACCCTCCTCCGAGGATCAGGGCACGGAACCTTCCTGAGCAGCCCGCCTCAATCTCTCCGGCAAGGGCATCAAGCTTCTTCCCGGTATGTTCATTGAACTCAGGGCTTCCCTGGGAGCTGAAGGTCCTCATGATCTGTGCTCCTTCATCCTCATTCCTTCATTAAATCCCCGCCTTCGACCTGCAAGCTGGGCAAACCGGAGAACCGGCGCATAGCAGGCCTGCAGTATATCTCCCTGCTTCAGGCAGTAGCGCTCATCACTGAGCACCTGGCGCATGTAGGGGAGCAGGGAATAGCGGAGAAAGCTTCTCTCCCATGGGGACCAGGGGAATATTACAGCTTCGGCTTTTCCCTCCCCCCGGTGACGCCTGGCAAACTGGGAGAGGGTGTAGTTATGGGAATGGTACACCCGGGATTCTGCCATGTACCTGATATCCCATCCCCGCTGAACCGCCCGCCAGGTCCAGTCAATATCTTCGGAATACTGAAGCTCCGTGCTGAAGGGCATCTGCTCCCAGCAGCTTCTCCTGACTGCTGATGATGCCATGGAAAAGCAGTGCTTCCAGTACTTCTGCCTGGAGCCGTCACCGAAGGTATACTCGGTATCCTTGGCAAAGAGGGCGGTGCAGTCCTCCCTCGGCATCTGCCTGCCGAAGAGCGCAGCGGTATTT
>PWNW01000014.1 GCA_003557605.1 Spirochaetaceae bacterium | reverse complement strand
CTCAAGGCCTTCGACGCCGGAGAGGATTACATCAGAATTCCCGCGCAGGTTTGGGCGGAAAGGATGTTTGCCGAGAACCGGACGATGCCATTTGCTGAAGCGGAGGCCGATTGAGACGGCGGCTTTCAGGCCCCTGAGGCATTGCCATCGGCCACCGGTTCTTATTCAAGAACGAACCGGAGCTTCTGTCGTGCGCGTTGAACAGCTAAGGGTTTAAAAAAGCTCTAATTCCATCTACCATGACCCCGAAACTTAGAACCCTCATTTCCGCCTTGGCGATCACCGTAATCGCGGCATCCGCCGTTGCGGCCCAATCGGTTGTCGAACGGACGGCAAAGTCTACGATAACCCCGGTGGAACTCGACCATGGCGACGAACTGCACTTCACCCTGCGCAACGGAGAGACCCGCGTGTTGCGGCTGGAGGACAGTGGCGCGGACATTCTGCTATCCAATGTATATCCTGCCAATCTGATGCAGGAGCGGATCGACCACGGCATAATGTATCAGATCTGGATTGATGTCACCATCGATGGCCATCCCATGCGCCTGACCCGCTATCTTTGCTCTCAAGCTTCGTTTAACGAACCATACGTCGTCAACGGCATGCGCATTTGGCTGTGTTATATCCGCGCGCCCTCCGGTGTGTTCATGCGCGGGCCGGTCGGCCCGAATCCCAGCAACCGTGGCGGCTACCCGCGCAAAGAGGCCCGCATCGTTGTCAATGATCTCACCGACCGCATCTGCCCGCAGGTCATGGAACCTTGGTACCGTGACAGCGAAACGCTTCCCGGCAAGGAGTTTGCCAATTTGCGCATTGATGCCCGCGACACCTACAAAGGGGACGATATGCACATGGGCGGCTACTGGGGAGCGACCCCGCACCGCGGACTCGATATCAACATGCGTGCCGGCACTCAGTTGATTGCCCCGATTGACTTTGACTCGCACGAACTGCCTTCGGGCAGCTCGGCATGGCGGGGCTACCGCGACTGGGGCAACGGCAGTAGGTGGGAGATGCGTGCCCATCATACGATCCGCACTGTCGTTACGGAACACGTTCCTTTGGCCCGGGGCACCTATTACGCCGATGCCGCGGGTATAGCCGTCGGCGAGGCGGAGCATGCTCATTTTGAGCTGTGGGTGACCGAACACGGCCTGATCTATTGGCTCGACCCATGGATGGCATTCTGGCAGATGTTCCGGGATCTGTTGGATGCGGAAGGCGCGATCCACGCCGAGATGGTGCCCGTGTCGCCGGCGACGGCGGGAACACCGGTGTCGTTCAGCAGCGCGGGGTCGCGCGCCGGCGCAGGCGACGATTTGCGCTATAGCTGGACCTTTGGCGACGGCGGCTCCTCGACGGAACCCGATCCCGCGTACACCTATCTCAATCCCGGGATTTACGCGGTGACGCTCACGGTATGCGACGGTGAACAAAAAGCGGATTTTGTCCAGAACATCACCGTGGACGGCACTTCGGTGGCCAAACCGGGAGTGGCTTTGTTTGCAGCGGACGAGGTGGAGTTTCTTCCCTGGCCGGTGAATGCAACCCGCGTTTACGGCGAGGCACCCGTATTTCTGCCGCATACCCTGCGCTTTACCGCGCGCGAATCGCGCCCGGCGCCGTCTGAGAAGCAGGTCGCGCTGGTGAACACCGGGCAAGGAACGCTCGCGGCGGCGGCGGTATCAGTGGATTACTTCGCCGAGGATGACTGGTGCCACGTTGTTATCGGAGGCGAAGGCAACGAACAGAGCCTGCGGGTTTCAGTGGATGCGACAGGCCTGGCTCCGGGGGTCTACGAAGCCCACGTGGAGGTGAACGGCGCGGGGGCCCTGAATGGGAATCAGCGCTTCAGGGTCTGGCTTCAGGTAGAGGCGGAAGACCCTCCCCATCGGCAAATCATCGTCAAGAACACCGATCCGTGGTTTTATGCGACGCCATGGTTCTGGGTGTCCCACAGTTTTCATGTCAATTACACCGACAGCAACTGGGGAGGCGCCGGGCGCTGGGATCGTCCGAAACTGCCACCGGCGCTTTTGACGCATGACAACCGAAACCGGATGGGGCTGACCGGCCTGTATTTGAGCAACGGCCATCGCGCGGAGGCGGGACAGTTCTTCCGCTTCACGCCGGATCTGGCTGCGGGCGAGTATGAGGTGTCGACACCACGGGAGACCCCTTGGGACAGCACCACGGAGGTGGACGTGCGCGTCCGCCACGCCGGCGGAGACACGATGGTCCGCTATCATCCGGGAGAGGATCCGGTGATCGGGGTGTTTGAGTTCGATGAGGGTCGCGACGGTTTTGTCGAGTTCTACGCGGAGGCGTCCGCCGGTCAGGTCTCGGCCGATGCCGTGATCTTTCTGAACACCGATTACGCGGTGAAACTGGTGGTGGACAATGCCGACGACGAGGTGGAGACGGTTGGAACATGGATTGCCTCGACGGTGGAACCGGGATATTTCGGCGACGACTACATGCACGACGGCAACGTGGACAAGGGTGAAAAAAGCTTTCGATTTATTCCGCGGATATTGTCGGGCGAGCACGAGGTCTGGTTGCATTGGCCCGCCGGCGCCAACCACGCGACAAACGTGCCCGTGGTGATCCGGACGGCGGAGGGAGAGACGGAAGTGACGGTAAACCAGCGCGAAAGCGGCGGCGACTGGCACCTGCTGGGCTCGTATATGCTTTCCGCGGACGAAGTGTGGGTGGAAATCCGTACCGAAGGTACCGACGGATACGTCGTGGCGGATGCGGTCCGACTGGTATCGGAGGATGATTTTGCGGACCCCACGGGACTGATCGCGCGCTGGAAGTTTGATGACTATCAAGGCAGCGGGATTCTGACGACTGCAGTGGACTCCGTCGGCGGGCGTGAGATGACGCTGCACAATGTGGCCGGTGACGCCAATACGTGGATCCCGGGCAAGGTCGGCGAGTATGCCCTGAAGTTCGACGGGAGTGACGACTACGCAACTGTGGGAGCGATCAATCTGCCGCCGATGCATCCGCGCACGATCGCCGGCTGGGTGCGCATGGACTCCGTGTCGCAGCCCTCATGGGGCTTGATATTCGGTTTTGTCGGCCCCACCGGAGCGACATCGTTTCTGGTCGGTTTTCCCGCCGGCGGCGGCCGGGTGATCGTCGATCTGAACAACTATCAATACACCCTCATGGCAACCATGAGCACCGAATGGCATCACATGGCGGTGACCTGGGACGGCACGACGGTCACGGGGTACCTTGACGGCCAAGTGAGTTTTTCGACGGCATCTCCCTACGGCTTGGCCGTGGAAGACGACTTTCGCCTGGCCAGGATCTGGAACAATTTCAACGGAGCGGTGGATGACTTGCGCATCTACGAACGTGCTTTGGAGGCAAATGAGATCGAAGCGCTCTTCCGATACAAACCCGGACAGGAGTTACCGGAATGGCAGCTTGAGTTGGAGGAGATGCTTAGGGGGCCGGTGTTCGCGGAGGGGCCGTGGTATCGCACACCGATTGGTTTGATGCATGTTGAAGAGCTTCCGCTTGTGGAGCACCGAGACCTAGGCTGGATTTATTTGTACCCTTCCAACGGCGACCTCTGGCTCTACAGCGCTCGCCACGGCTGGCTTTGGACCCGCCCCGGAGAGACTTTCCCTGTGCTCTTGCGGCTCGCGGACAACCGGTGGTTCCAGGTTATGCACCCGCTGGATGAAGGCGGATGGATGTTTGATTTCAACAACAGACAGTGGCTCAACTGGAACAACTGAACTGCATCGGCCCTGCATCGGCAGCGGGTACGCAAGAAAACGACTGACCCGAGGCTCCAACGCTTCCCCGGATGGAAGGCAAACCGGTTCATATATAAGAATGGCGAAACGCTTGTTGGTTTGGCTCGCCGCAATACGGTAGACGATGCCACGTAAAAACTGCGGACGTTCTCCGGTTTTTGTTCACTGGCACAACAACCATCGCCCTTTCTGAATCGGGAATCTTTCCAATTTCACGCTGTTAATATGCACTCACCAGCAAACAATCGAATGAAGCATCCATCCTGCATGAAGTCCCTTACCTTCGCCTTGTTCACCCTCTCGCTCGTTTCCGCGCCGCTCGTCGGCTCCGTCCTGCTGGAGGAAAATTTTCCCGGCACTTCGCTGAACACATCTGTCTGGACATCCGACGGCATACACAGCCAGGTGATTACGGTATCCAACGGCACCTTGACGCTGAGGGTCGCCGGGGGAAATCACTGGGCGCTTGTGCGCACTTTGGAGGAATACAATTTTCACGAGGAATCCCACTCTTTCACCGTCGATCTCGCCAGTTTTGACGAGCCAGACTGGGACGGCGCGGGTGAATGGGCCAATGCCGAGTTGTATTTTGCCGTTGGCCCGGCGAGCAACCGCGACCATCTGGTGTCCAGCAACAATCGGGTGACAGGTTTTCATTTTGCACTGCGTTGGACAAGAAGCGGAGTCGATATCCGCACACGAAGCAGTGTGGGTATTTCGGGGACGGGCCTGAGCGCCGTGCCCGAGCAGGTCACCTTCACGCTCGATGCAACCAGTTACACCATCGTCCTTGACGGTGCCACATTCTCGTCCACCGGCACCAATACGCTTACCGGGAATCACGGATTGAGTGAATATTCGGACAATAATTTCACGATTCTGTACACTCAAGGCGACATCTTCTATCTTGCGCCCGGTGGAGTCATCAACTCTGTCCTCATTGAATCCACCGGCTTGGCCGGGCCTCCGGGCGCGCCGACCGGATTGACCGCCACCGCGGGCGACGGCGAGGTGGTTCTGGACTGGAATACGGTCGCCGGTGTTGACAGCTACAACGTAAAGCGAGCTGAACTCGGCGAACCATTGCAAATGATCGCGAACACACCCACTCCCGGCTATGTCGATGCCGATGTGGTCAACGGGGTGACTTATGAGTACGCCGTAGCCGCCGTTAGCGATGTATACGGCGAAGGTGCCGAATCCGCCATTGCAAGGGCGACGCCGCATCCCGAGGAAGGCTGGTGGGCCGGTTTCGAAATCGATGAGAACGGATGGGTCGACACCGCGGATTGGCTTGGCCTGCTTCACGTCGAGCACAGCCCGTGGGTGTACGCCGCTTCCATCGACGGTTGGATTTATTTCGGCGATTTCGGTAGCGACGGGAGCTGGATATTCTTCACCAATCCTGCTGAAAGCCGTATGCAGACGGATTGAAGACCACCGAAAGCAAAACCGCACACGAGTCACCGTGCCGAGTAAGGATCGGCGGCATCGCGGAGTCCGTCGCCAACGAAGTTGAAGGCAAGCACTGTGACGATGACGCCGAGTGCCGGCGTTAACAACCAAGGTTGCATGGCGACGGCCTGAATGTTCTGGGCCTCTTGCAGCAGCACGCCCCAACTGGTTACGGGCGGCCGGAGGCCAAGGCCGAGAAAGCTGAGCGCTGTCTCCCCGAGGATCATTCCCGGCACGGTCAAAGTAAGGCTGACGATGATGTGGCTCATGAACGACGGCAAGAGATGGCGGAAAATGACACGGTTCCGCGAGGCGCCCAGCAATTGGGCGGCTGTGCAAAAGTCTTCCTCCCGAAGGGCGAGAATCTTTCCGCGTACCTGGCGGGCAAGTGAGGTCCATCCGATGATGCCGAGGACGGCAGTGATGCCGAAGTAAACCAGCAGGGGCGACCAATGCTGCGGAAGGATCGCCGCCAAGGCCATCCACAGGGGAAGGGTCGGAAACGCCTGTATAATCTCAATTGTGCGTTGAATGAGATTGTCAATATGCCCGCCGAAGAACCCGGAGATGGCACCAAAAACCAGACCGAGAACAAAGCTGATGGCAACGCCGAGCAATCCGATGGTCAGTGACACACGGGTACCATAGAGAATGCGGGAAAATAGATCCTGCCCGATGGAGTCAGTCCCGAGCAGGTGGATCGATGCGCGGGTTGATTGCGGTGGAAACGCTTCCGGGTCGGCTTGCATTTTCGCCCATGTGCTTTCAACACGTATTGGATCCCCGGCACCAATGGCGTGGTGACGCATGGGAATCACCCACATGAAACGATAGGGTTCGGCGGGTGCGAACAACCGCACAGGATAACGTTGCGTGCGGTCCTCGAAGAAAACCCTTTCACGTGTCACCGGATGCCGCTCCGAAACGAGGCCGTAGACAAACGGCCACAGATGAAT
>PWNW01000291.1 GCA_003557605.1 Spirochaetaceae bacterium | reverse complement strand
CCGGGCTGACGTGATCATCGGCATCGACAACAACTCCCTCACCCGGGCACTTGATGAAGGGATTCTTCAGCCCTACCGGTCACAGGAGATCGATGCTGTGCCTCAGTCACTGCACCTTGACGACCAGTACCGGCTTCTCCCCTTTGACCATGGATATTTTTCCATCATCTATGACACTTCAGTAATTGATGACCCTCCCAGGAGCCTGGAAGATCTCACGGATGAACGGTTTGCCGACAGCCTGATCCTGATGGATCCCCGAACCTCTTCACCTGGACTTGGGTTTCTTTTCTGGACCATCGCTGTATACGGAGATGAATACTTGTCCTACTGGGAGCGCCTGAAGGGGTCGATCCTCACGGTGACTGACGGATGGGATACGGGATACGGACTGTTTATTCAGGGAGAAGCGCCTCTGGTGCTGAGCTACACCACCAGCCCTCCGTATCATGTGGAGTATGAAGGCACTGCCCGATACCAAGCTGCGATGTTTGAAGAGGGGCATTATGCCCAGATTGAGGGAATCGGTCTGCTTGCCGGAGCATCAAATACTGAGGAGGGAAAGCTGTTCATAGACTATATTCTCAGCCGTTCATTCCAGGAGGTTATTCCCCTGACAAACTGGATGTACCCGGTACGGGAGGACGCTGAGCTTCCCGATTCCTTCAGCTATGCCCCGATTCCTGGAACCTCACTGATGCTTGATCCCCGGGATATCCAGGAATACAGCAGGCAGTGGGTCGACAGCTGGATTGAAGTCATGAGCAGGTAGCGTATGCATGCCAGGCGAACAGGTATTCCCGCACTGTGCTTCGGCATGGTGATGCTCATCCCCCTCTTTTATCTTCCAGTGGGGGCGGTGCTGCTTCAGGCATTCCGAACCCCGGAGGGGACCTGGAGCGCCGGAGAGCTCTTCAGCCGGCTCTCCAGCGCATATACCTGGCGAATTGCCCGGTTTACCGTCACCCAGGCGTTCTTCAGCACCCTGGGGTCGGTGCTTATCGGGCTGCCCGGAGCCTATCTGATTTCCCATCGGGAGTTCAGGGGAAAAAACCTGCTTCGTTCTGTCTCAACTATTCCCTTTGTGCTCCCCCCCATTCTCGTTGTTCTGGGGTTTGTGATCTTCTACGGGAACCAGGGATTTCTCAACAGGGCCCTGATGAACCTGTTCTCCCTCCAGCGCCCTCCGCTGCGGATCATGTACTCATTCTTCGCTATAGTCCTGGCCCACAGCTTCTATAATTTCCCGATTATCCTTCGTTCAGTGGGAACCAGATGGGAATCTTTGTCCAATCACTATGAACAGGCGGCATATTCCCTAGGGGCAAAACCTCTTCGGGTATTCTTCACCGTCACCCTGCCGAGGCTGATGCCGGCCCTTATTTCATCATCATCCCTGGTATTTCTCTTCTGCTTCACCAGCTTTGCAGTAATCCTGGTGCTGGGAGGCGGACCACGGTTCACCACCCTTGAAGTGGAAATCTATCGTCAGGCCCGCACCTCACTTGACATGTCCTCAGCCTCAGTCTTTGCCTTAATATCACTGGTGTTCACATTCACCCTGCTGCTGTTCTACAACAGGCTCAGCAGAACTTCCGTATCACGTGAACCTGGAGGAAGAAGTACCTCCGTGTTCAGGCCCTGCTCATCCCCCTTGAGCAGGGCTGCGGTCTTTCTCTATATCTGCTTTGCCCTGCTCTTTCTGCTTGCTCCGCTTGTGTCGGTGATGCTTCGCTCATTTCAGGCCCAGACCCACCGGGCAGGAGACGTGGTGTGGACACTCCAGTGGTACACCCAGCTGTTCTCCCGCACCGGGGGAAGTCTCATGGGTGCCGCAGCTTCAGCTGTTCTTCAGAGCCTCACGATTGCGCTGGTCACCTCAGCTGCAGCAGCCCCGCTTGCACTGCTGTTCTCCTACGGGACGGCAAGAATGTCATATCGGGGATCATCGGTCATGGAGGTTATTCTGATGCTTCCCATGATGGTCTCCTCCATCATCTTAGGGCTGGGATACGTGCTTACAGCCAGGACAGTCAGAGCTAATCCCCACATGCTCATTGTGCTGGCCCATATGGTGATCACCCTGCCGTTTATCTACCGCATTACTGTACCCGCCGCACGGGAGGCCTACCGGAGCTATGCGCCTGCGGCATATTCCCTGGGGGCAAAACCCCTCCGCACCTTTCTTGATATCGAACTGCCCCTGATCAAAAAGAGCCTGCTGACCGGAGCTGTCTTCGTATTTGCCCTCTCCATGGGGGAATTCAATGCCGCACTGATTCTATCTGATGCGTCAATTCAGACGATCCCCATTCTGATGTACCGGCTCATCGGCGCCTATAATTTCTTCGGAGCCTGCGCCCTGGGCACCATCCTGATGATCTGCTGTGCCGCAGCTTTTTATCTCTTCGACAGAAGCAGTTCGGGAGGACTTGCATGAACGGACTAGTTATTTCAAACCTGGTAAAGCACTACCCGGAATTCACCCTGCAGCTTGACTGCAGTGTCAAGGAGGGTTCGCTAACCACCCTGCTCGGTCCCTCAGGATGCGGAAAAAGCACCGCATTGTCCCTGATCACCGGTATAGAAGCCCAGAACTCAGGACGCATTCACCTTGCAGGGAGAGACATCACCGATGATCCTCCCTGGGAGCGGAACATCGGACTGGTGTTCCAGGACTACGCCCTGTTTCCTAATATGAATGTGGGCCAGAACATCGCCTACGGACTGAAGATCCGAAAAGTTCCCAAAAGAGAGATTGCCCGTAAGATTTCCATGCTCATGGAGCTCATGGGACTTGAGGGGTATGAGAAGAGGAAACCCCATGAGCTCTCAGGAGGAGAAAAGCAGCGCGCAGCCCTGGCTCGGGCTTTGGCACCGGAACCTGACCTGCTGCTGCTCGATGAGCCCCTCTCAGCACTTGATGCGAAGCTGCGCATCAGGCTCAGGGGAGAAATTCAGCGCATTCAAAGAGAACTCGAAGTGACCACTGTATACGTCACCCATGACCAGGAGGAAGCCCTGGAGATTTCCGATGAGGTGATAGTTATGAACCGGGGACATATAGAGCAGACAGGAACACCCCAGGAAATCTACACAAACCCGAAGACTCTGTTCTGCGGGACCTTCATCGGTTCTTCAACCCGAATACCGAAGGATGAATCAACAATGTTCTTCAGGCCCGAGGATGTTGTACTGGATCCTTCCAGCGAGCAGGAGATGCAGCTGTTTCACCAGGCTGTTCTTCACCGCAAGCACTACCGGGGATTCTACTATGAGTACCTGTTTTCCTGGGATCAAGTGACAATCCATGCATACGGTGACGGATCTCACCCCCTCGGCACTTCATGCACCCTCGGGGTGCCGCAGAAGCGGTGCATTATACTGAGATCATGAATCGTTTCAGGGAACCCTGCATACCTCACCTGTCCCCTCTTTGGAGCAGATATACCAGCAGGAACGTTTTCCCACGGGAAGGACCTTGAGACTGCAGATATGCCTGTTCATTTCTGCATGCACGTCCTGGATAAAATTGAAGTAGTCCCCGCCCTCCAGGGACTCTACGGCATCGATCATTATGGAACGTTTCGGACTGTAGTCATGGATGATGATCATAATCCGGGATACCCGGCACATTTCACGGTAGAGCTGAAGGCGGTGCTCCCGGCTCAGTCCGTGGGCCACATAGGAGCAGAATGCAAGATCAAAGCTGTTGTCCTCAAAGGGCAGTCCCGTGACCGCATTTGCCTGAAGAAACTGCACCGATGCATATGAGCGGGTGTTCCGTCGGGCACGATGCACCATCTTTGACGAGGCATCCGCTCCAACTACACGACAGCCGAAGTCTGCCCAAAGGGAGGCAAATGCTCCGGTACCGCATCCCACATCAAGCACCTCATGCACCTGCTCCCAGGGCACCGCATCTGCTCCTGCGGCAAGCACCTTCCGATACCAGATGCGCTGGAGGGGATAAAAGAGATTATATATCCCGGCGATGAGATCAAATATCCTGATATGTTCCTGCAGTGTTCTCACAGCTTCATCTGTTTTACTGAATCTATTTCGTCTCGTACCAGTGCAGCCTGCTCAAATTCCAGGTTTTTTGCATGCTCCAGCATTAAGCCCTCAAGCTCACGAAGGTACTTTTTCCTCTGGGCCGGGACCAGCAGGTTGTAAGCCCCCTTCAGTACCTCCAGGTTCTGCACCTCCACTTCCTTCACCTGCTGCTTCTTGCGCACCAGGATGTCCTGCACCGCCTTATGCACCGACTGCGGGGTAATGCTGTGCATTTTATTGAATTCACCCTGCTTCTCCCGTCTTCGGTTTGTCTCCTCCACGGCTGTCTTCATGGCATCAGAGACCTTGTCAGCATACATGATCACCTTGCCGTTCACATTTCTGGCAGCACGTCCGATGATCTGGATCAGAGAAGAAGCTGAGCGGAGGAAGCCGACTTTATCGGCATCGAGAATTGCCACCAGCGACACCTCGGGAAGATCAAGTCCCTCCCGTAAGAGGTTGATCCCCACCAGAACATCATAGGCACCGTTTCGCAGGTCCCTGAGCAGCTCCACCCGTTCTATGGTCTCCACCTCCGAATGCAGATACCTCACATTCACGCCGATCCCGGACAGGTAGTCCGTCAGGTCCTCAGCCATCCGCTTGGTCAAGGTGGTGACCAGCACCCGTTCCTGAAGTTCCGTTCGCTTTCTGATTTCGCTGTAGAGATCTTCTATCTGTCCTTTGGTAGGTCTGATAGAGATTTCCGGGTCCAGCAGGCCCGTCGGTCTGATAACCTGCTCCACCACCTGAGAAGATGTGCGGTATTCCAGCTCCCTTGGTGTTGCCGACACATAGATCCTCTGGGTGATCATCTTATCAAACTCATCATAGACCAGCGGCCGGTTATCAAGTGCTGAGGGAAGACGAAATCCGTAGTTCACCAGATTCTGCTTCCGGGACCGGTCTCCCTCATACATCCCCCCAACCTGCGGGACCGTCACATGGGATTCATCAATAAAGGTGATGAAGTTTTTCGGAAAGTAGTCCAGCAGCACTGCGGGACGTTCCCCCGGTTTCCGTCCGCTCAAAGGGCGTGAGTAGTTTTCAATGCCCGGACAGTACCCGATCTCCTGAAGCATTTCCAGGTCATATTCGGTCCTAGTCTTGATCCGTTCGGCCTCCACGATTTTACCCTTTTCCAAGAAGTACTCATACTGCTGAGTCAGCTCTTCACGGATCTCCTGCACTGCAGCACGTATCTGCTCCTCAGGAAGTACAAAATGCTTGGCAGGGAAGATTGTCACCTCATGAAGGTCCTCAATTACCTCTCCGGTAATCGGATTGATCCTGGAAATCCTATCGATTTCATCCCACACCAGTTCAATGCGGTAGGCCTCCTTCATATATGCCGGAACAATCTCAAGCACCTCTCCGCGAATTCTGAAGGACCCCCGGGCAAGTTCAATATCATTGCGCTCGTACTGCATCCTGATCAGGTCCTGCACATAGGTATGGTGGTCCACCTGCTCTCCTGTCCGAAGCACCAGCCTCATATCAAGGAAGGATGCAGGACTTCCCAGGCCGTAAATGCATGATACAGTGGCAACAACGATTACATCATCCCGTTCAAGGAGTGATGAGGTGGCAGCCAGGCGCATTCTGTCAATCTCTTCATTGATCGATGAGTCCTTCTCGATATAAAGATCCCGGGAAGGGACATATGCCTCCGGCTGGTAGTAGTCATAATAGGATACGAAATATTCAACCGCATTATCGGGGAAAAAGGAGCAGAACTCCCGGTACAGCTGCGCTGCCAGGGTCTTGTTATGGGACAGCACGAGAGCCGGCCGCCCCACCCGTTCAATGATCTTGGCCATGGTGTAGGTTTTTCCTGACCCGGTTACTCCCTTAAGTGTCTGCACAGGATACCGGTGATCAAGAATGCCCGATGAGAGTTTCTCTATTGCTTCACCCTGGTCTCCCGCAGGGCTGAAATCAGAGACAACATGAAATGTTCCCATAGCTGCTACCACAAATACTGATCAGGACGCTGGACAAGCTCCACCTTCACTGACCGCATTCTCCTGTCCCTTACAATTACCACGTCCACAATTTCTCCTGGTTTTTTCTTATCCAGGGCACGAAAGAGGTCCGCATAGTCAGTGATCTTAATTCCCGCCACTTCGATAATGATGTCCCCCCCAAGGTAGATAATTGAAGAGCCGTATCTCACCGCTTCAGCTCCCCCCCGAAGTCCCGCCTTTTCAGCCAGTCCTCCGCT
>PWNW01000264.1 GCA_003557605.1 Spirochaetaceae bacterium | reverse complement strand
TTCCGAAGAACCTCGTGGAGGCCAATCCTTATTACCTGATGACCGTACCGGCATTATCAGGGAACTTCATGAAGAAGATCATCTCCGGAGTTGCGCAGAAAGGGAAAATCATCAACAGAATTTTCACCGCAGGGGTGCAGGCAGGAATCAGAATCAACGGTGACGGGTTTCATAGACCTTCATCAGCGGTGCGGATGGCACATGTCATTCCCTACAAAATTGCATCTCTTCTCGTGTTCCCAAAAATTCGTAAGATATTCGGTGACCGCATTCAATTCTGCATAGGAGGCGGGGCCCTCCTGGAAATTAGGCAGCAGCAGTTTTTTGCAGCAATCGGGGTTCCGATCTATCAAGGATATGGACTGACTGAAGCTGCTCCAATTATCTGCAGCAATTCTCCCGCCAAACATAAATTTGGAACTTCGGGCATCATCGCACCCTCTGTAACCTGCAGAATCATGAAAAGCCCATCGGAAGAAGCCGCAGTTGGTGAACGGGGAGAAATTGTGATTTCCGGAGAAAATGTCATGAAAGGCTACTTCAAGAACCAGGAGGCAACAAAGGAAGTTCTTAAAGACGGCTGGCTCTGGACCGGTGATCTCGGATATATAGATGCAGACGGGTTTCTCGTTGTTACCGGAAGAGAAAAAGCCCTGCTGATAGCCCCTGACGGGGAGAAATACTCTCCTGAAGAAGTAGAGGAGGCGGTGATCAATAACTCCAAGCTCATCAGCCAGATCCTTGTATATAATGACCATAAGGTGTTCACCACTGCCTTAATTACCCTGAATGTTGAAAAGCTTGAGTCTGCGGTAAGACAGAGAAAGATATCATCTGCAGATGATGTGGTCAGCCTGATAGAAGAAGACATGCTGCGGTTTAATAAAAACGAACCTGGAAGAATTCCATCCCAGTGGGTGCCTGCCTCATTCGAGATAATTGCTAAGGAATTCTCTGAAGAAGACAAACTGATAAATTCCACGATGAAGCTGGTCAGGCATAAGGTAGTTGAGAAGTACCAGGACCGCATCGACAGTATGTATGCTGATAAAAATTCCCGGAACTCAAGAAACCGGGAAGCAGTACAACAGCTTCTTCCCTTCCTGTGATACATCACATTACCTCCCCCATCCCGGGGGAGGTGAAACTAACCACTCTGAGACTCAATCCATTCAAGAATTCTTTTCTCTATTGCCAGCAGCCTTCTCTCAAAGGACTGCTTTGTACGAAAACCGATATGCGGAGTTATAATCACGTTATCAAAGGTGAGCAGTGTATGATCTGCTTCCATCCTGGATTTTTCCTGTGTATCCAGTCCGGCGCCGGCGATTTTCTTTTCCCGCAGAGCACGGATTAAACCGTCAAGGTCGATCACAGGACTCCTCCCAACATTAATAATAAAGGAAGTAGGCTTCATCATGGAAAGAAGATCATATGTCACCATCCCCTCCGTCTGAGGTGTAAGAGGACAATGGATGGAGAGGATATCAGCTTCACGGAACAGCTGTTCTAAAGGAACGTAGGTGACTCCTGTCTGGTATGCCTCTGCAACAGGCAGCGGGTCATAGGCAATGACTGGACAGTCCATGGCAGATACCATTTTTGCTGCCTGAATGCCTACATCTCCAAGCCCAATAATCCCAACAGTTTTTTTGTGCAGTTCCTCACCAAGATACGGAAGATCATGGTTTCCCGTTCTCATGGCATTGTTGGCGGTAATCATTGAGCGCAGCAGGCTGATCATCATGGATACAGCCAGCTCTGCAACAGCAAATGCTGAATAACCTTCAATATGTGAGACCTGAACCCCACGTTCACTGCATGCCTCCATATCTACATGATCATCATTGGGAAAGGCCACCACAACCAGCTTCAGTTTTTTTGTTTTCTCAATCACCCCTCTCGGGAGAGGAAGGTCGGTAATCACTGCAGCATCGGCATCACGGATACGCATTGCCGTTTCTTTCTGTGATCCCGGCCGATCTTGGTAGATAATGAATTGATGTCCTGCATCAGCAAACCGCTGCACAGCATGATCCAGTACGTCTTTGTCAACCGAAAGCGGCTCTACAGATACTATCGTCATACATACCTCCTGTCATGTTCATCATCGGGTTCACACAACCAGGGAGCTGAAGAGTTCATTCTACCTGCTGAGGTCTATGATTTCAAGTTTAGTGAAGTCTCTTTTACTGGTTCATCAGGTGCTCTTGGGCTTAATTGCGATCACACTGAAGGTCATGGGAAGTTTTTTCTTAATATCCGGGTTCAGATTAGAAAACCCGTCCCAATATTCCTCATTGTGCTCACCAAGGCTCCTGATGCACAGCCCGGCATCAATAAGCGCCTGCACCACATCGGAGATGGTCCAGAGGCGCTCAAATTTTTCTCCTTCCTGATCAATATTCAATGTCCCAATATAGGTATCGGGCCATCCGGTATTCCTTTCTGCAAAGGTAAAATAATCAGCACCGGAAAACACCATATCTGAATAGTCCTGGGATATAAGCCATCCAAAGGGATGATCATCCAGAAGACTGAACACACCTCCTGGTTTCAGCAGCATGGCCGCGTTTTCAGCCCAGCCAGTAATATCCTGTATCCACGTCAAAGCTCCTCTTCCGGTATACACCAGATCAGCTGTTCCGGACAATGATGCAGGAACATCAAGCACATCGCACCGTATCCATGAGGCCCGCGCAGAGAGCTGCTCAGTCAACCACCGCGCGTTGCTTATATGCACATCACTGATATCAATACCGATCACTTCAGCTGCGCCTTCAATAAGCAGGGAAAGGGTATCCCTTCCGCTTGCACATTGCAGATGTACAGCCCGTCTGCACCAGGTACTCAGCTCTCCAAACTGCCGAAGGTTTCTTCGTTCTACCGGATGCAGCGAACTTTCCTTTTTTTTCAGTTCCGAAAGAACCAAGCCGAGTTCCTTGGTATACGTAACAGCACCTTCATTCCATGCCCGGCGGTTAGCCTCATGTCTGGTCTGTACCTCATGTTCATCCTTCGGAGGATCAACGGTTTCCCATGTCACAAGTTTGACCTCAGCAGTGCAGCCTCATGCGTCAGAACTGACACCGTGTGCTCATACTGGTCAACAGGCACAGAAATCAGCATGCTCAACGGTGATATTCCTGAGGTAACAGAGACCGGGCTGATGCCGAAGCTCTGCAGCACAAACAATATCTGGTTCAGCAAACCTGCCTCGACCGCTGTCCCCTCTCCTACAATACCAATTAGAGCCAAGGGCTCAGAAACTGCACAGGCATCAGCATCCAGTTCCACTAGGATACGTTCTTGTATTTCCTCAACATCTTCGAACAGCTTTGTATCGATATAGAGTGTTACTGCATCAAATCCGCTAATTGTCACATCTGACTTCAAACCGACTTCATTCAGCAGCTTTGCTGTCATTGCATAAAAGTCCGGATACCGGTTCAGCATAAACTTTTCAATAATTACTCGCCGGTAGGGTTTTTTCCCGGAAACACCCACGACCGGACAGTCATCAATATTGCGGTACGATACGATGCTTGTACCTGGGGCATCAGGATCATTGGTGTTCTTTATCTGAATCGGAATACCCACCTTCCGCACCGGAGCGATTGCCTCTTCATGGAATACATTTGCACCAATGGACGCCAGTTCTCTGATCTCACGATAGGTTATTTCTCTAACAACCTTTGCATCCGGTACAATTCTCGGATCGGCCATAAGTATTCCGGAGACATCCGTCCAGTTTTCATACAGGTCTGCCCTCAATGCCCTTGCTGCAACAGCACCGCTGATATCAGAACCGCCGCGGGAAAAACACATAATGCGGCCCTCAGGATTCGTTCCGTAAAAACCGGGAAGCACGTACAACCGCTGGGGATCAGAAAATGCTTCAGCGGTTTTTCCATATGAGGTTTCATCAACCTGCCCGTCAGCAGTAAGAAACATCACATCCTGGGCATCAACAAATTCTGCACCGATATACTCAGCGAACATTTTTCCGTTTAAGTATTCACCCCTGCTGGCGGCATAATCTGGTTCCGTCTCCTCAGGAATTCTCTCATATATTTCCTGAAGTTCATCCTTCACCGTTTTTCCAACCTGAAGGTGTTCAGCTATTTCAAGGAATCTCGAACGTACAGTTTCAAAGGGTTTATCAAAGCTTTTTCCTGAAGCACACAGACGATGACAGGAATACAGAAGATCTGTGATCTTTTCGTCCTCTGCATGCTCCTTCCCGGGAGCAGAAACCACAATAATCTTCCGTCTAGGATCTGATAATACAATATCCTTCACTTTTTGTATCTGGCGGTAGTTTGCTAATGAAGTACCTCCGAACTTGCTGACCCATGTCTCTTTACGGCTGCCCATCTGAATGTCTCCTTCTGTCCTGAAATGAAATACTGCCTCTACTTTACAAATAATTCCTGTGGAAAATCAATAAGCTTGGTGCACCCTTCCTCTGTAATTAGAAACGGTTCACTGCATTCAAATCCGAAGGAATCAAGCCAGATACCTGGCATAAAGTGAATTGTCATCCCCGGCTGGAGAATGGTCTTGTCACCCGGCCGAAGACTGATGGTGTGTTCGCCCCAGTCGGGGACAAAACTTAGTCCGAATGAATAGCCCACCCGGGAAGGCTTCTCAACTCCGGTACCTGAAATGCAGGAACGCCAGAAAGCCTCCACCTCCTCTGCCCGCATACCGGGACGGACCGCCTCCAGGGTCTTTCCCAGCCCCGTGATGACCACTTCACTCATATGCTTCAGCTCATCGGGCGGATCACCGATGAACACCGTTCTGGAAAGCGGTGCATGGTAATGATACCTGGCAGATCCCAGTTCAAGAAGCACCACGTCACCTCTCCGGTATTTCCTGTCCGGATCAAAGGTAAGATGGGCGGATGAGGTTCTTTCCGCACTCGGCATGATCGGAAAAATGGCAGGAGAATCTCCGCCGTAGGAGTCGGTACCCCGAACCTGCTGAGCTGAAACAAGGGCTGCAGCTTCCTTTTCCCATACCCCTTCCTGGATGGTGTCGACGGCTAGTGACATAGCAGATTCGGTGATGCGCGCCGCCTGTCTGATATACTCCACTTCCGCAGTGGATTTTACTGACTTTACCCATCCCACCAGATTCTCTGCATCTAGTATCGTTATTCCGTCAAGTTCTTTCTGAAGGGTCATCAGCATCTTTGCTGAAAACCAGTATCCATCCAAATCTGCAGCGAGGGTCTTTCCCCTTCCCCTGATCAGAGAAGCGGCAAACTCCATGGTATGGATGTACCGCGACTGCACATACTCGTCCTTATATCCGAATATGCAGTCCTCCGGCAGCCAGGTAGTCAGGCGCGCAGCGTTTGCATCCTGCTGACGCCCAAACCAGAGGGGTATGCTGTCATGCACCGTAAGGATGAGGCCCTGGTGAACATAGAAGCTCCATCCGTCAAACCCGGTAAGGTAGTTCATATGTGCCGGGTCCGTCACAAGGAGCACCTCAATGCCCCGATGATCCATTTTCTCCTGGACCCTGCAGACCCGCTGACGATACTCTTCCTCAGAAAAAACCAGCTTCTTCATCACTTGTCCTGCCTGGCAATCTGTATGCCCCCATCTTTTTTCCGAGCAGTTTCATATGCCGTCAACGCTATCATGGTATCCTGAACACCCACACCGGTAAGGTCACACACGGTAACCTGATCCTCATCGACACGTCCCGACTGTCTTCCCAGGATAATTGCCCCGAGCTCCTGGACAGGAGTCTCCTCGGTAATCACCCCTGCCTTGAGGGCTGAGCGGAGTTCTCCAAGGCGAAAGCACTGAGGCTTGAGATCACAGGCAATGATATCAGCGCTGCGAAATACCTCCGGAAGAAGTTCCTGCTTATCTTCAGCATCACTGCCCATGGCAGTGATATGAAGTTTTGGATGAACCCATTCCGGCTTGAAGAAGCCTTGCCGTGACGGAGTAGTGGTGACAACAATGCTGCTTCGTTTTGCCGTCTCTTCTCCGCTGCCGGGACGTACCACCTCAACCTTCAGCTTTCTTTTCATATACGAACAGAATTCCTCCTGCCTTTCTTCAGAGTCAATGCTGTACATATAGATTCGCTTAACCGGCCGCACGATATGGAGGGCTTCCATCTGAAACCGTGCCTGCACCCCGCATCCGAAGACTCCTACATTCTCAACATACCTTGGAGCCAGGTATTTTGCTGCTATTGCGCCGGCTGCTGCGGTTCGAACCTGGGTAAGATAGCCGTTATCAAGAAGGACAGCTTGAAG
>PWNW01000250.1 GCA_003557605.1 Spirochaetaceae bacterium | reverse complement strand
GGCTGGGCGGTGCCAATGAGGCGCGCAACGGGGTGCGTTGCAACCCCAATATCCCCACCGAGGAAGTGTTCACCGTTCCTGATATGAGAAAAACCGAAGGAAGGGTCACCCTGACCATGCCGGTGACCATCATGGACACCTTGGTGGAGGGAGCTTGGCTGGAATTCAAGAACGGAAAGGTCGTGGACTACGGAGCTGAAAAGAACGTCCACATCCTGGAGCAGCTCTTTTCTCTTGATGAGGGAGCATCTCGGCTGGGTGAAATTGCCCTGGTCGACACCTCTTCTCCCATATACCAGAGCGGCAGGGTTTTCTATTCCGTGCTCTTTGATGAAAATGCGGCATGCCATATTGCACTGGGACAGGGATATTCCGGATGTCTGAAGGTTGATCCCCCCGCTTTGTCAGAGGAAGATAAGAAAAAATACCACTGCAATGTATCAATGGTCCATTCCGATGTGATGATCAGCTCCCCTGGCACCTGCATCACCGGCAGATCTCAAGACGGAAGGAACCATGAGATCATGAAGGACGGGAAGCTGCTAGTTTAGCTCCCCGATGAGCCTCAGTCCCTTCAGGGTATGCCATGGATCGGTATGGTCTATGCGCTCCATGATTGGGACTGCAAGCCGGGAAAGGCCTCCAGTGGCAATCACATAGAGCCTTTCCCCGATTTCCCCTTCTGTACGCTCAATGATGGATTTCACCAGTCCCGCATACCCGAAGAGCACCCCTGACTGCACCGCAGTTTCGGTGTTGGTACCCAGCACTGACGGCGGTTCTCTCAGCTCCACCTGCGGAAGCTGTGCAGTTCCCGTCGAGAGGGCCTTCACCGCTGAATTAAGTCCAGGAGCAATGGAAGCACCGAGCAGCACCCCGTCACCCGATATGGTGATAAACGTCAGGGCTGTGCCGAAGTCAATGACCATGACCGGTTTTTTCACCAGGTCATGAGCCGCTGCGGCATTTGCCAGCAGGTCGCTTCCCAGTTCTGCAGGGATGCTTTCCTGTTTCAGACCGGTATTGAGCTTGTTGGTCACCAGCAGCACGGGAGCATGAAAGAGCCGCTCCAGCACTTCTCGGAATACCCCGGTCAGGTTTGGAACAACACTGGAAAGAATAATCTTCCTGATGTCGCCGGCGGCAATCTGCTCCATCTGAAACAGCTGATGCATAATGACTGAATACTCGTCCACGGTCTTCTTGTAATCCGTAGAGAGCCTCCAGTGTCCGGCCCACTGGCCGTTCTTTGAAATTCCCAGCACCACATTGGTATTTCCAACATCAACGATCAGAACCATGGCTCCTCCTATATGGTCAGCGACAGGTGGGAATCATACATGCGATCCCGCAGGTCCCGAATCTCCCCGCTTGTCAGATACTCATCAAGACTCATCATCTTGTCGATAACGCCCTTGGGGGTAAACTCAATAATTCTGTTGGCCACAGTGTCCACAAACTGATGGTCATGGCTGTTGAACAGCACCACGCCGGGAAAGTCTATCAGCCCGTTGTTCAGGGCGGTAATCGCCTCAAGATCAAGGTGGTTGGTCGGTTCATCCATCACCAGCACATTGGAGGCTGAGAGCATTATCTTTGACAGCATGCACCTTACCCGCTCTCCACCGGAAAGCACCAGGGTGCTCTTCAGCGCTTCATCCCCGGAAAAAAGCATCCTCCCCAAAAAGCTCCTGATATAAGTATCATCCTTCTCTTCAGAGTACTGCCGAAGCCAGTCAGTGATGGAGATGTCATCAAGGAAGTACAATGCGTTATCCTTGGGAAAGTAGCTTAGCGAAGTAGTCACACCCCATTCATAGGACCCCGAATCAGGCTTCATATGCCCCGTAATAATCTCAAAAAGGGTGGTCTTTGCCAGATGGTTCGGCCCCACAAAGGCGATCTTGTCGCCGTTGTTCACCGTCATAGTGATATTCCCAAGAACCTTTTCACCATCCACTTCCTTTGTCAGGTTCTTCAGCGACAGGATGTTTTTCCCCGGCTCCCGTTCCGGCTTAAAGTTCACATAGGGAAACCTTCTGCTGGTGGGTTTGATGTCGTCGATGGTAAGCTTGTCGATAAGCTTCTTCCTGCTGGTAGCCTGGCGGGCCTTGGAGGCATTGGAGCTGAAGCGCTGGATGAAGCTCTTAAGCTCAGCAATCTTATCTTCCCGCTTGCGCTTTTCATCACGCATCTGCTTCCGGGCAAGCTGGCTTGCCTGGTACCAGAAGTCATAGTTCCCCACATACATCTGTATCTTGGTATAGTCGATATCAACGATGTGGGTGCAGACCCGGTTGAGGAAATGGCGGTCATGGGAGACCACGATAACCGTATTGTCAAACTTATAGAGAAAATCCTCCAGCCAGTTGATTGACTCCAGGTCAAGGTGGTTAGTGGGCTCATCAAGCAGCAGGATGTCGGGGTTTCCGAAGAGCGCCTGGGCTAACAGCACCCGCACCTTCAGGTTGTCCTCAATCTCCTCAAGCCGCCTGTCATGCAGGGACTCTTCAATTCCCAGGCCGGAGAGCAGCACAGCAGCCTCGGATTCAGCCTCCCACCCCCCGATTTCAGCAAATTCACTTTCCAGGGTTGCGGCAGTTATGCCGTCCTCTTCAGTAAAATCAGCCTTGGAGTATATCTCGTCACGCTGGGTCATCACTTCATAGAGCTTCGTATAGCCCATAATCACCGTATTGAGCACCGTATACTGGTTGTAGGCAAAATGGTCCTGTTTCAGCACCGCAAGGCGTTCACCGGGGGTTATCACAATATCACCGGTGTCAGGTTCCATTTCACCGGACATAATCTTGAGAAAGGTAGATTTTCCCGAACCGTTTGCTCCGATTACTCCGTAGCAGTTTCCATGGGTAAATTTCAGGTTTACTTCTTTGAAAAGCACCCGTTCTCCGAAGGAGAGCTTTACATTATGAACATTAATCATCAAGGCACCTCGAACAAGTCAAAAAGAAGGCCAGCCCTACTGAACAGCTGGCCGGCCTGTCAACATATAGTCCCTAGGGGAATCGAACCCCTCTCTGAAGACTGAGAATCTTCCATCCTAGCCGATAGACGAAGGGACCACATATAAAGCTGGCCGAGAAGGACTTGAACCCTCACAAACAGAACCAGAATCTGTCGTGCTACCATTACACTATCGGCCACCGCTTAACAATGCGTAATATAGTAAAACCCCGAGGAATTGTCAATACTGGGCGTTGTTACGCCGCTGGTTTTTCTTTCGTGAAACTATATTACCTCCTTAATGACTTTCAGCACTGCCTTAAATGCAGCACTGTGTCCGAACCCGCTGGCCTGGTTAATCGTACCGGTGAAAAAGAGCCCCGAATCGGGATGATGAAAGGCAAATGCCCCGGTCTGTCCCCAGAATCCCAGGATGTCACCCACGGGCTTGAGGGGGGAGAATATCCTCGGCGTCCACAGCTTCTCCAGTCCGAGACCGAAATAGAACTGCCCGGGAAACAAAATCATGTTCCAGTTCGTCTGGAGTTCATCAAGAACCGTATGCGGAAAGAACTCACCAAAAAAGAAGGCCTTGAGAAAGGTCATGGTCTCCCGGGCAGTGGAGACAATTCCCCCTTCTGCAGTTATGGATGCCAGATACTTCGGAGCATGGACCTGCTCTTTTTTATAGTATATCGGAACCGGCGAAGTGTCATGCTCATTCTTGAATGCATAGGTGTCTTTGAGGTTCAGGGGTTTAAAGAGGAATTTCTCAAACGTTTCACCTACCGGCATCCCGGTCACCGATTCAATCATGCCGCCGAGCAGCTGGTAATTGGTGTCGGAATAAAATACCTTGCCCTTCCTACCAGGAACAAACTTCGGCTTCATGGACCTGACCTTCTCAATCACCAGCTCCAGAGGCCAGCTCTGGTCTTCTCCCAGCAGGGATGAGGCCGCCTCTCCCTTGGGCTTCTCATAGTAGAAGTAGTCAGGAAGACCGGAGGTGTTGCTCATCAGGTGTGAAACGGTGATCTCCTTGGTATAGTCTCTGCCGTCAAGTACATGGATCCCATCAATATATGATTCCGGGAAAAAGGTATGGACCTTGTCGTCAAATGAAATCTTCCCCTGCTCTCTGAGCATGACCATCACTGCAGTGACATAGAGTTTTGTAACACTGGCAATAAAGTACCTGTCATCAGGTTTAATATTTCCGGCACTGCCCGTCCAGGAAAGCGAGCCGTTCCGGTCTTCAACACAGAACACCGCGCCATATACGTTTTTATTCTTCAGCATATGCTGCACAGTTCGGGAAAGAAACTCATCGGTAATGTTTTTCATCGTGTTCTCCAGTTATGGTAAAAGAATACTCGTACAACACAGTTAATGTATAGAAAAATATTGAGAATGTTTGTTCTGTGCTGAAACAGTCTACATGTGTTCGCTGTCGTATTCGATCAAAGTCCGCACCGTATATGATGAAAGCAGATCCCTATAAGGAAGAAAGGGAAGCCCGATGACGCAGAACACCTCATGCACCGAAGCCCCTGCCTCTGTGATAATATCACAAACGGCCTTCACCGTACCTCCCGTTGCAATCAGATCATCCACGATCAGATAGTGCTTTCCGGCCTGCAGATCATCTTCATGGACCTGAATGGTGTCAGTTCCGTACTCCAGGGTAAAGGTCTTCTCAATGACTTTTCCCGGCAGTTTTCCCTTCTTCCGCACCAGAACCAAGGGCAGCCCTAAACGCTCTGCAAAGGGAGCTGCGAAGAGAAACCCCCGTGCCTCAATACAGGCAACCGCATCAACCGGACTGTCACGGTAGATTTCAGCCATTGCGTCAATGCAGTACCGGAACGCTTTGGGATTAGTAAGAATACTGGTGATATCATAGAAGAGGATACCAGGCTTAGGAAAATCGGGAATCTTTCGTATTGCTGAATCAAGATTATATGGCCTATTCATCGTTTATCAACTCCACTCTATACGGGATATGACCGTTTAAAGGCTTCAACCCGGGGAAATGCCTGCAGGTCGTAGGAATCACGCTTCCCTGCTTTCAGATACTGATACCCGATACCGGCTATCATGGCCCCGTTGTCGGTGCAAAGCTTTAATGAAGGAAATATAACTTCAGCATCCAGGGATTTCAGTTCGCTTCGAAGCAGAGAGTTTGCTGCAACCCCGCCGCCGGCGACAACCCGGGTAAGCCCCGTAGTCTCCAGGGCTTTCCTGATGCGCTTCATCAGAATCTCCACAGCCGCCTTCTGGAAGCTGGCAGCAATGTTTTCCAGGGATTTCTCACCTGAACCGCTGTAGAACTGGTCAGACTGATTAATTACCGCAGTCTTAAGACCCGAATAGGACACATCAAACTGGTGATCTCCCTTATGGAGGGAGGGATCGGGAAACCGGTAGGTATCAGGGTCACCTTTCTGTGCAAGGCGGTCAACCACCACTCCACCGGGAAATCCCATCTGGTAGTGCTTTGCGATTTTATCAAAGGCCTCTCCGATGGCATCATCAATGGTGGTTCCCATGACCTCCATCTCGTCAAATCCGGTTACCTTGGAGATAACCGTATGCCCCCCGGAAACCAGCACTCCTAAAAAGGGATAGGTGATGTCAAACTCAAGGTGGGGCGCATACAGATGCGCCCTGATATGATCAATTCCCACAAAGGGAATATCCCGGGAATACGCCAGGGCCTTGGCAAAATTCAGCCCCACCAGCAGGGACCCCACCAGACCTGGGCGGTTGGTGACCGCAATCCCGCTGATATCATCAAGGGAAACCCCTGCAGCATCCAGTGCTCTGTTCACCACTTCACTGATCCATTCAGTATGGAGTCTTGAAGCAATCTCAGGAACAACCCCGTTATAGGGCTTATGAAGCTCTATCTGGGTAGCCACCTCATTGCTCAGTATGGTCCTGCCGTCTTCGACTACTGCAGCCGAACACTCATCACAGGAAGTTTCAATTCCAAGTATCTTCATCATACGTACCGGTCAAGTAAGGAAATACATCCTCCGTCAGAAGACCCTCCTCATAGAGATTTGGAAACAGTTCAATTATATATTCTGCAACATCCTCCACCCACACAGCACCGGATACATAGGGAGGTCTTGATGAATCCTTAGGAACCTTCAATCCCAGGTCCTGCTGCTGTTTTTGTTCAATCAGTTTAATACGTTCCAGAATATGCTCCTTATGCCGTCTTCGGTGTACAAGATACGTTCTAAACCCGTTATGGTCAAGTGGAAACAGACTGCTGAAAACCGCAGCGGCACTTGCTTTTTTCACCCCTTTTTACTATGCTCATCCTGCAAAACAGCCAAAATAGCTCAGCGGTAGAGCAACGCACTCGTAATGCGTAGGTCGTGGGTTCAATTCCCACTTTTG
>PWNW01000296.1 GCA_003557605.1 Spirochaetaceae bacterium | reverse complement strand
TGAAATTTTGGGCAGAAAATAATGTGATACTGGCACAGATATTTACAATGTGATGTTGATGTATATTCACTCATTTTTCTATTTCTTCTAATCCATATTTTTCTTTAGCTGCCCGTCTAATTAAATCAAGATAAGTGAGCGTGATTTCTTCCTCAACGGAAAAAACTCTTGCAAGTCTTTCTAGCTCTTCTTTCCATCCTTTGGGTAAAGCTATGTTTATTTGAGTGTTCATTATTCACCTCCTGTTTACATATACAATATACTATAATACTTAATATTTGTCATGTGGTTTTTTTTAATTATTTTGCCAATTCATCCCCGCCGCAAGCGGACGGGGTATTCTTGGTAGTTCCCTATAACATACTTCACTGTATTGGTAAAAATCCAGACATTTGGCATCAAATGAAAGATCTCAAGTCAAGCTTTCATCAGATGAACCATGCAGGGTGAAAGATTGGGAAAAGCTTCGAAGATACAGGTTCATGATTTCTAAAATACTATATTATGTATAGGGTTTTTTTTTATAAGTCCAGTTTTACAGTGTAAAAAAGTATTTTACATTGACAACGCACACGTTCTATGAGATTATTAATTTCTATAACATTTATTTGTCTCCCATTGTGGCTCATTAATTTTTTATTTTAATTAATAGGTAAATAGTTTATTTTTTTGGAGGTTTAATGAGATGGGAGACCTTTGTGATGTAACAGGTTTTTCTTTTTTTGACACCGTTGCCGGGTATGCAGGTGAAGTCAATGAAGCAGAACGGACCTTCAGCGTCTTGACGACTGACGGAAGGAAGTTCCGTGTCAAAACTGCTCCGAACTGCTATGCACAGATTATTAGAAATCTAGGTGAGCCGTACCTGGACTGCACGGAACGGATGTTCAGCTTCCTAAGCAGCGGTCAGTACCTGTTTATATACGGCATATACTATCCTTCAAAAGGTTCCCATGTATTTGAAGCACAGGCGATGTTTTTTCAGGGGAAGAATGCATCAGCTTACCGCTTTGAAGAGCCCGACTGGTGGATAAAGCAGTCTGCAGCCATTTGTGATTTTTTCCTGCGCTCACAGTTTCAGACCAGGGATCTTGAGAAAATTAATTATGATACATATCGTACATCCATAGGACTTTCCGGTACCCAGACCGGTACGGTGCGTCAGGAAACAGACACTATCTCCCGCATGGTATACGGAATGGCATCCGCATTCATGCTGACTGGAGAAGATGTCTACCTGGAAGCAGCTGAAAAGGGAACAGCATACCTCCGGGACCATATGAGGTTTTATGACCTGGATGAAAACATTGTCTACTGGTATCACGGGATAGACCAGGTTCCCGACGGACCTGACCACAAGGTGTTTGCATCGGAATTTGGTGATGACTACTTTGCGGTTCCCATGTATGAGCAGATTTATGCCCTCGCTGGTCCAACCCAGACCTACCGCATCAACGGTGATCAGAGCATTCTGAAAGATATTTCAATGACCATGGACCTCTTTTCCCGCTTTTTCCATGATTCCGAACAGGAAGGGTATTTTTCCCATGTCGACCCTATTACACTCAGTCCCTTGAGCGATGAACTGGGAAATAATAGGGGACGAAAGAACTGGAATTCCGTTGGAGACCATGCCCCTGCCTATCTGATAAACCTCTACCTGGCAACTGGAGAGCAGAAGCATCTAGATATGCTTGAAGAATGCGGTGATCTCATATGCAGGTATTTCCCTGATTACGACAACAGTCCGTTTGTGCAGGAACGGTTTTTTGCCGACTGGAGCCATGACAAGACCTGGGGGTGGCAGCAGAACAGGGCCATCATCGGTCATAACCTGAAAATTGCCTGGAACCTGATGAGGATATACAGTGCCGTTCCGAAGAAAGAGTATGTTGAACTGGCACGGAAAATTGCGGAAGTTATGCCTGCCCACGGCATGGATAACCAGCGCTCCGGATGGTATGACGCCATGGAGCGGGAACTGAAGGAAGGGGAGGAGCATTACCGGTTTGCCTGGCATGACAGAAAGGCCTGGTGGCAGCAGGAGCAGTCTATCCTTGCATACCAGATCCTCTATGGAATTCTTGGAGATGACCAGTACCTGAAGCTTGCCCGGGAGTCAGCTGCGTTCTACAATACCTTCTTTCTTGATCATGATGACGGTTCTGTATATTTCAATGTGCTGGCAAACGGCATACCCTATCTCCTCGGCACCGAGAGGATGAAGGGAAGCCATTCCATGAGCGCATATCATTCGGTTGAGCTGGCATTCCTCTCAACGGTATATATCAACCTGCTGGCATCAAAACAGCCCGTGGATTTATACTTTAAACCCCTGGTGAACGGCTTTCCGGACAGCATCCTTCGCGTCAGCCCTGATATCCTCCCGCAGGGAAGCGTAAGGATTTCTGAAGTGTATGTGGACAACAATCCATGGAAAAACTTTGATGCTGAACAGCTCACGGTGTCTCTGCCGAACCTGACCTATCGTCCAAAAATTCGGGTACGGGTCGTACCAAAATAAATACTGCACACAAGGAGCCGATTTATGGAGATTTCTGTCTCTGAACAATACGGTCTTCCGGTAGTGAAGATGTCAGGAGATCTTGACAGCACCTCTGCTTCTCAAGCTGAGCAGGAGATATTCAGCAGCATAGACCTGAAGACCCAGCTTGTGCTTGACATGACAGACTGCCGGTACATTTCGAGTGCGGGACTGCGGGTGCTGCTGATGGTCTGCAAGCAGCTGAAAGCACAGGGAGGCACCTGGGCACTGGCTGGGGGGTCGGAAGAAATTATCGATATCATGGACATGACCGGGTTCAGTACGTTTTTTACTATCTTTACAACCGTTGAGCAGGCAGCTGAATCGCTGTCCAAACAGTAAGGGGAGCCTATGATCCGTCGACTGGATGCGCATCCCACCCATGAGTGCAAGGGGTTCAGCCTTCGTTCAGGAAAGCCTATACCCTTCGGTGCAGTAATTGTTCCAGGGGGAGTAAACTTTTCAGTCTACTCCCGGTATGCAGATTCCTGTGTGCTGGTTCTGTTCAATAAGCATGAACCTGCTCCTTTTGCAGAAATACCGTTTTTCCCGGAATTCTGCATCGGAAACGTGTTTTCCATGGTGGTGTTTGACCTTGATTATGAAAACATAGAGTACGGGTACCGCATGACCGGGCCCTGGGATCCGAAATCGGGACATCGATTTGACAGCAGCAAAATTCTTCTGGACCCCTATGCAAAATCAATCGGCGGACGGGATGAATGGGGCAAAGAACCGGACTGGTCTAATATCTTTCCCCATCGGTCAAGAATCTTCTTTGACGACTTCGACTGGGAAGATGACACCCAGCTGCAGATACCCTTTGAGGACCTGGTAATCTATGAAATGCATGTAAGGAATTTTACCGCCCATCCATCCTCCGGGATCAAGCATCCAGGCACATTTTCCGGTATCCGTGAAAAGATCCCCTACCTGAAGTCCCTGGGGATTAACTGCGTCGAGCTGCTTCCGGTTCATGAATTTGATGAATTTGAACATTCCCGTCTTTCTCCGGTTACCGGTGAACGGCTCATGAATCTATGGGGATACAGCAATGTCGGGTTCTTTGCCCCGAAGGCGGGATATGCCGCTACTGGAAAATACGGGATGCAGGTTGACGAACTGAAGACTACGATCAAGGCCCTGCATAAGGCAGGGATCGAAGTTATCCTCGATGTGGTGTTTAACCATACTGCGGAAGGTAATGAGCAGGGTCCCTATATTTCCTACCGCGGCATTGATAATAAAAGCTACTATATGCTTACCCCTGAGGGGTACTACTACAACTTCAGCGGCTGCGGAAACACCTTGAACTGCAATAACCCCATTGTGAGGAATATGATCCTTGACTGCCTGCGGTACTGGGTCTCTGATTACCATATAGACGGATTCCGCTTTGACCTTGCATCCATTCTCGGCCGTGATCAGAACGGGGCACCGATGAACAGTCCCCCCCTTCTTGAAACCCTCGCATTTGATCCGGTCTTAGGAAAATGCAAGCTGATTGCTGAGGCATGGGATGCCGGAGGGCTCTACCAGGTCGGGTCATTCCCCTCATGGGACCGCTGGGCTGAATGGAACGGAAAATATCGAGACGATATGCGCAGGTTTCTCAAGGGTGATGCTGGAATGGTTCCGGCGGTGATGCAGCGTCTGCAGGGTTCCCCTGACCTGTACCAATGGCAGAACAGGATGACCTCCGCATCGGTCAACTTTATTACCTGCCATGACGGTTTTACCCTCATGGACCTTGTTTCCTACAACGACAAGCACAATGAAGCGAACGGTGAGGACAACCGTGACGGAAGCAATGACAACAGCAGCTGGAACTGCGGTGCAGAGGGCCCTTCAGATGATCCTGAAATCACCCAGCTGCGTCTCAAGCAGATAAAAAATGCTGCTGCCATGCTTCTGGTAAGCAATGGAGCTCCCATGGTGCTATCGGGTGATGAAATGGGAAATTCCCAGGACGGAAACAATAATGCCTACTGCCAGGATAACAGCATTTCATGGCTGAACTGGGACCTGCTGAAAAGCCATGGAGAACTGTTTCGCTTTATGAAGCAGATGATTGCATTCCGCATGAAGCATGATGTGCTTCGCAAAAGCAGTTATGTCAGGAACACTGACAGCAATGCGGAAATTTCCTGGCATGGGGTGAGAGCATGGGAGCCTGATGCATCATTTGACTCACGGACCATTGCATTCATGTGCCGCCGGTTCGGCTGCCCTGAAGAACCGGACGTGTACGCAGCAGTAAACATGCACTGGGAATGTCACAGCTTTGAACTTCCCGCAGCTGAAGGAAATGCCAAATGGCATGTTTTTGCCAACACAGATATGCGCCCCCCACATGATATTTCTGAAATTGGCAATGAAGTGCTTCTAGATAACCAGCATGCATTTTTAGCAGGACCGCGCTCAGTCGTCGTCCTGGTCAGTAAACTGAATCAGAGAAAAGGAGAAGATAATGGAACTGCAGTTACAGATGGAACTTGATGAAGGAACAGCAAAAATTCGGTTAGGGGGAAGACTTGATGCAACGAATGCCCCGGCATTTCAGGAAGAACTGAAAAAATTGATCGGCAAGGATGTTTCAAAGATCGTGTTTTTCTCTGAAGATCTTGAGTACATAGCCAGTGCAGGCCTTCGGGTGATGATATTCGCCAAGCAGCGCATCGGAATGAATGCGCAGGTCTATTTAATTGGGGCCCAGCAGACCGTGCTGGATGTCATTAAAATGAGCGGCCTGGATACATTCATGACCATACAGGACTCATTTGATCAAAAAACACAGTAGGAGCAAAGCCATGGCGCAGAGGACGTATCCTGCCGAGCTTGACTCCCTTGAAGACATGCTTGAATTCATCAACGAGGTGATGGTTCAGTTAGGCGCGGATAGGGAACGGCTGTTTAAAGTCCGTCTTGCCGCTGAGGAACTGCTGGTCAACATCATTCACTATGCCTATCCCGACAGTCACGGTGAACTCTCTATTGACTGCTCAAAAGCAGAGCAGGGGGAGCCTGGCGTGTTCATTGAAATTCGGGATGCAGGGATTCCCTTTAACATCCTGGAAAAGCAGGAACCTGACATCACACAGCCCATGGAGGACCGGGAAATTGGAGGTCTGGGAATATTCCTTACCCGTCAGGTGATGGATGAAATTTCTTATGAACGGGAGGATGGGCAGAACATTGTGCGGATGGTGAAAAGACTGTAGATGCAGAAAGGGAAGGAGGTATCATTTGTTGCGTACCGTTCGAGGTAAGATGATTGCATGGCTCGGATCAGTTCTGGCTGTCCTGCTGATCGCATCAGGCATAATCATCTACCTGCTGGTGAGAGATACCACCATACCTATGATCAAGGACTTCAGCCAGGAGGTCCTTATTGCCAGATCAGAGGAACTGGGAAGGATTTTTGAAGGATACATCAACGAAGTTCGTACCGTTTCTCGACGTGACGCCGTAAGATCGGGAAACCTTGCGGTGATAGAGGATGACCTGGTTTCACTGGAAGCATGGATGAACAATGATTTTGAGATGCTCTTTTTTGCTGATCCAGGTGGAGATTTCGTTAACTCTATGAGGTCCTACGGAAATGTAGGCGACCGTGAATATTTTGGGAAAATCATGAAGCATGGGGCACCAAAAGCGGTGAGTGAACCCCTTATCTCCAGATCAACCGGTGAATATGTTTTTGTTGCAGCTGCACCGGTATATGATTTCCAAGGAGAGCTCATCGGGCTGCTTGGGGCTACGGTGCTGCTTGACACGTTAACAGATATTGCCATGTCAATTCATATCCATGGCGACGGATACGGGTACATTGCAGATCACAACTC
>PWNW01000091.1 GCA_003557605.1 Spirochaetaceae bacterium | reverse complement strand
CTACAGTTTCTTTGTCACCTATGCAAATATCGACGGATACCAGAGCGATGTGTCACGCCTGAAGCAGCTGAAGCCTGCAAACCCGCTTGACCGATGGATTCTGTCGGAATCAGAACGTCTGACAGCGGAAGTGACCGAGCATATGGACAATTATGATCTCCAGCGGTCCCTGCAGCCTGTGGTGCGGTTTGTTGATGTGCTCAACAACTGGTACATCAGAAGGTCAAGGAGGCGGTTCTGGAGGTCGGAGAACGATACTGACAAGCTTCAGGCCTATGATACCCTCTATACCGTGCTGATGAAGCTGGTCCAGGTTTCTGCGCCTGCGGTCCCGTTTATTACCGAGGAGATATTTCAGAATCTGAGGACTGATGATATGCCCATGTCTGTGCATCTCACTGATTTCCCTGTTGAGGATGCCTCAAAACGGGACTACCGGCTGGAAGAAAAGATGGCCGTGACCCGGAGCGCCGTAAGCATGGGCCGTGCGCTGAGAAGCGCCCACAGCCTGAAAATCCGCCAGCCGCTTAAGTCCATCTACCTGGTGACCAGGGATGCTGATCAGCGGAGCATCCTCCATGAGATGGAGGGAATCATTAAAGAGGAGCTGAACGTCAAGGAGGTGATCCATCGGGAGAATGAAGAGGATCTGGTGGAATTCAGTGCAAAGGCTAACTTTAAAATCCTCGGGAGGCAGCTTGGCCGTCACATGAAGGAGGCTGCTGGACTGATAGAGAAGCTTTCCATGGATGAAATCCAGTCGGTCCTTGACGGTTCGGTCCTGGTGATTGACTACAGCGCAGGGTCCCTGGAACTTACCGAGGAGTCCATTGTGGTGCAGCGAAGTGAGAAGGAGCACATGAAGGTGCTTAATGAAGGGAACCTCACTGTAGGGCTGGACAGCGAAATTACTCCTGAACTGCTGACTGAAGGACTTGCCCGGGACATCATCAGGGCAATACAGAACCTTCGAAAAGAACGGGACCTGGATGTGACCGACAGAATCCATCTGACCATTGACGGAGGTCCTGAGGTTATTACGGCGGTGGAAACCTACCGTGATCATATTATGAAAGAGACTTTGGCAGACATGATCTCCTTTGGTGCCGCTGAAACATCTGTCCAGGCTCCCTGCGGAGATACACAGTGTTCAATAGATATAGACATACCCTAGCGGTTTTTGTTCTGGTGATCGCTGCGGCCGGATGCGCTCATCGTCCGGCTTATCGGGACCCGTTGTTCTTTGAGACCCTCGGACGTGATACGGAGATGATGGTGACCATGCGTCTGGACAGCGTTCGTGACCTGATAGTCTATGCGTTTCCCCAGCTGCAGGGCGGGGAGATGGATACGGTATTTGATCGGGGCGAGCGGGTCTCCGTTGCCGCCCAGACGGCACCGGGTGATCATGAAGTGCGGCTTTACGGAGGAATAGAGGGGAATATTCCCAGGTTTCTCACCCGCACCGCCCTCAGCGCCAGTTCAGACTGGGAACGTACCCGGGACGGATTTGTCTATTACCGTGATGTGAACAGCGGGTTCGAGATTTCTGTCCCGAAACGGGGAATAATTGTCTTTGCTGACAAAAACCTTCCCTCTGTGCATGACCGGATGACTTCAGACCGGGTGCTCTATGTGCCCTCCGAGATCACCCAGAGGTTTATTGAAGCTGATGCGGCGTTCTATTCATCAAATCCCGACGGCATGAACCTCTTCGGTGAACGGGTATCCTTTCCCTTTGAGCTGTTTTTTGATGAAATGTGGATCACCGTAAACCGGGTAGGCCGTGTCATTGACCTTGACACCAATGAGGAGACACCCAAGGCGCTGTATCATGTGGAAGGTATTATTACCCTGCCGGAGAACGTGCAGGCCCGGGTGTTTGACCGGGTTATTAAGGTGATGTACCAGGACTATATGAGAAAGCGGAATATGGACGTCAAGGACTGGCGGGTTACGATAAACCTGAAGCAGAACACCGTAGTATTTGACAATTTGCTGATTTATGAAGATATTATTCAAGAAGTTTTCCGCATCACCGCGCGATAACTGATAAAGAATTCCCAAGATAAGGAGAACAGAGCACCATGCCCACCTACGACTACCGCTGTGGAGACTGCAGCCACACCTTTGAGCATTTTCAGATGATGTCCGACGAGCCTTTGACAGTATGCCCCGAATGCGGAGGCCAGGTCCGCCGTCTGCTCGGAGGGGGAAGCGGCATCATTTTCAAGGGAAGCGGTTTCTATGTAACCGACAACAGAAAGGGTACGAAAAAAAGCGAAGAGCCTGCAAAAAAGACCGAAACGGCAAAACCCGCATCGGATTAGCACATCACGTTCAGCGCCGATGGAAGGCACTGTGCCTCAACATAGGCTGCATCGGTGCTGAGGTTCTCACCGTCCGCATGGACCGCAAGTCCGCCGGAAGGTGAGGACACCCTCAACCGGGGTACACGGTAAAATTTCGTATCATCAAGACGGTCCTGAAGACCCTTCTTAAAGTGCAGCAGGTCACGAATCATATGAAGACGTTTGAACTGCTCGGTGATGTACACATCAAACAGACCGTCACGGTTGTCCCCCCGGGGAGCCATCAGGAATGATCCTCCCAGACGTTTGCCGATCATGCAGGATATAAGATGGGGCTGTGCATTCAGCTGATGACCGTCGGCTTCTATTTCAACCTTCGGAGGATCGGGAAACAGCATCAGCATCTTCACTGCCCCGTAGATATACCCCAGAGAACCCTTGAGATGCTTCATCTTTCCCGCTTCAATTGAGACCCGGGCATCAAAGCCGATGCCCATTCCGTTAAGAAAATAGATGGTCTTCCCGCCATCAATGCGCACAAAACCAGCATCGATGGGTTTTTTTTCATGTCTGCGCACCAGCTGAAGGCTCTCTTCAAGCTTCAGGGGAAGGGAACTGCCGAAGGAAAAATCATTTCCGCTTCCCACCGGGAGCACCCCGAGCAATGGTTTTTCTGATGATTCTGCAGACAGCAGTCCGTTTGCCGTTTCATGGCAGGTGCCGTCACCGCCTGCGGCAACGATTCTGCATTTGCCCTGCTGTGCACAGTCTCGGGCGATCTCTGCTGCATGACCGGGATACTCGGTCAGTATGATTTGGTGACTGATGTCGTGACGGGTGAGAAACTTCTTGATATGCCCGATCTTGCTGCGGGCCCTTCCTTTACCGGCGGTGGGATTCAGAATAATTGTCAAGAGTCCGCTCATAGGATGCTCCTTCCCCGTCATGAGTCCAGTTCATACAGGTTTATGGATACTGTAGAACAAATATCATGAAGTGACGGGGAAGAACAAGTGCCTTTACGGGCTACTGCATCTGGTCGTAGAGTTCGCGAAGCTGCTCGTCGGAAAAAACCAGGTCTTGGGGATCAATATTTGCATTCAGATAATCTTCCAGATACAGCTGAATCGTCAGCTCCCTGAAAATCTCATGCTTCAGATCATCAATGGTCATGTCCGCCTGCTGAAGCTGGGATTCAAGGATCAGTTCCCCTCCAAACTGCTGAAGGTACATGTCGTAGACTTCATCAATCTGCTCCTGGGAAGCGCTTATGTCCAGTTCAGCAGCGCGCTGTTCGATCAGCAGAATGCTGATCAGATGCTCAACTGCATAGGGACGAATCTGCATACGGATGCCCCGGGCTTCTTCACTCTGGGGATTGAGCCCCATCTGATAGAACTGCTGCATCTCCTGCTCCTCAAGAAGCAGTACGTCAAGCAGGGGAATTTCAATGCCGTTCACCACTGCAGCGGCGGCCTCTTCATCATCCGAAGATGCAAGCACCTGGTCAAACACCTCAACCTCAGCTGCTTCCTGAAGCTCAGCAAGATGCGCAGCAAGAACCTGGTCCTGTTTCTGCTGGATCAGTATCTGCGTGAGCCGTTCACGTTCCTCTTCAAAGCTGTCCAGCTCCTCATCAAGCTGAAGCGGTTCATCAGGAAGATCAAATGCGGCAGCTTCAGGGACCTCAGGCATCTCTGCTTCAGGCTCTGCTGGAGCGGTGGCGCAGGAAGCAAGAAACAGCAAGGTAATAAAAACAGATAAAACAATTCTCTGTATAGTATGGATGGAAATAATACCGGTACCCTCCAAAAAAATCTTACCGGTACTGTATCAGAAACACTTGGATGGATGCAACCGCCTATACCCTGATTACCTCCGCCTCTTCAGCACAGCGTTCCAGCAGCGGTTTCAGCCCCAGGGCCCGGTACCGGGCGATCATGATCTCCCGGTCAGGCTTGACCATGGGATGCTTGGGAGAGAATATGGTGCAGCAGTCGTCGTAGGGAAGTATTGACGTCTCATAGGTGTCAATCATCCGTGCCAGGGTTATGATGGCTTCCTTGTCCATGCCGATAAGGGGTCTGAATATTGGAAGGTCGGAGGCACTGTTGGTGAAAGCGAGGCTCTCAAGTGTCTGGCTTGCCACCTGGCTCAGGGATTCCCCGGTTATGAGGCAGCCGGCATGGACCTTCCGGGCGATCATGTCAGCGGTTTGAACCATAGCAAAGCGCATATGGAGGGTATGTTCATTTTCCGGAGCATGGTCCCTGATATGAAGCTGGGCCTCGGTGAATGATGCGACCCGAAGCCTGAGACCGCCAAAATACCTCGAAAGCTTTGATCCCAAAATCTTCACCTTTTCCAGGGATTCATCGGAGGTAAAGGGATATGCATGGAAGTACAGCGCATCGATGTGCAGTCCGCGTTTTGCCATCAGGTATCCTGCAGCCGGGGAATCGATGCCGCCGGAGAGCAGCAGCAGCCCCTTACCGGCGCATCCGACGGGAAGCCCCCCGGGAGCAGGCTGCGTTGAACCGTAGAGGTAGGCATGGTCCCTGATCTCAACGGAAATCACTAAATCCGGATGATAGAGCTCCACCTGCAGATCAGGAAATTCCTTCTGCACGGCGCTTCCAAGCTCACAGGCAATTTCATAGGAATTCATAGGAAATGATTTGTCCGGACGCCGGGGAGCAATCTTGAAGGTGGAAATGCTCCGGTTCCCGCACTCCTTTCTGCATATATCCAGAGCATTCTCGATAAGTGATGCCATGGTTTTTTTGGTCTTCACTGCCCGGCTGTATCCCACCAGACCGAAGGTTCGGGAGAGCACCTGCTCAATCTGCTGTGCATGCCCGGGTTCTGTATAGAGAAAAAAACGTCCCTTCTGCATCACCAGTTCCGGGCGGAACTCCTTGAGCACCCGGTACAGGTGACGTTTCAGCAGCCGTTCAAAATAGGGCCTGTTGCCCCCCTTAAGCCAAATCTCACCGGATTTCAGAATATACAGATCACGTTCCATGGTATCTCTTCCTGCAGGGTATTATGTCAGCAGTTCCCTGAGCATTTCCGCTTCCTTGAGAAGCACATCGCAAAGCAGCCTTACCTCATGTTCCTCGGCAGAAGGGCCGAAGGAAATTCTCAGGGCGCCGGAGGCTATCTTTGTGGAAAATCCCATGGATGTCAATACTCCTTCACGTCTGAGGGACTTCTTTGATGAGCAGGCGGATCCTGCTGAAAGGAGAAACCCCTTGTCGCTGAGCACCCGCAGCATGACTTCCGAAGGAACGGGATTTGCGCTGAGCAGCAGGATATAGGGCGAATACTGGTCAATCCGATGAACATCCTGCATCAGTTCCAGGGGAGAATCATCTGCAATGCAGTCAAGTACGATGTTTCGAAGCTTCCTGGTACATTCCAGACGATCAGAGACATCGGGAACATGCAGCTCCATAGCTGCAAGGAATCCCGCAGCACCGGCAAGGTTTTCCGTTCCGGGCCGAATGCCGAATTCCTGGGAACCTCCGCGGCTCAAAGGCTCGAAACTGCGCCGAAAGTAGAGACAGCCGACTCCGCGCGGTCCTGAGATCTTATGAGCGCTGAAGGAGGCGCTGTCAATATCAAGGGAAAAGAGGTTCAGGGGAATTTTCCCCAGCGCCTGCACAGCATCTATATGGATGTGGATTCTTCTTCCGGTGCGCTCTCCATGGCTGCGGATGACGGGGACCAGGTTTTCAAGAGACTGCATGGAACCGCAGACATTGTTAACGCTGCTCAAGCACACCATCACCGTATCTGGAAGAAGGGCAGACTCAAGTGCTTCAGGGTCGATGATCCCCCAGGGCGCATCGATGCTCACAACCTGAAATCCCGACTCACGAAGAAAATTGCGAAAATCTGATACCGAAGGATGTTCGATAGAAGGGATCACCACAGATCCTCTGCCTTTTTTCCAGAACAGGGAGGAGAGGACCATGGAATTGGATTCAGTGCCCCCGGAGGTGAACACCAGCTGGGAGTTCCTGCACCCCAGCAGCTCTGCGCACCTGCTTCGTATGTCCTGCAGCCTGGCGGCCGCGGCCTTTCCCCACTGATGGCCCGATGAGGGATTTCCTGGATACTT
>PWNW01000074.1 GCA_003557605.1 Spirochaetaceae bacterium | reverse complement strand
GTGAGGGGAGCTATGCAAGAATGCTTGCGGGATATGCATGGAAATGGACCTCCGAGCGGGAGGGAAACAAGCATGGAGAGGTCTGTGATGTGGTGATCCCAGAGCACGGATTCGCTCTCCCATGGAACTCCCGTTCCGCCCGCTCCACCTGGGCGATTGATGATTCCGGGATGCAGCAAGTGGGATGCATCCATACCTCCCAGGGCCTTGAATTCGATTATGTCGGAGTAATCATCGGCAGGGACCTCCAGTTTGACCCCGCATCAATGAAGTTCCATGCATCTTGGGAGGACTGCAGGGACAGCAACGGGAAAAAAGGGCTGAGAAATGATCCTGATCGGATGCTGAAGCTGATAAAAAACATCTACCGTACCTTGATGACCCGTGCCATGAAGGGGTGCTATATCTACTGCTGCGACGAGCAGCTTTCCCGGTACTTCTCATCCTGCCTGAATGGCCGCAGGGGATTTCCCGTCAGAGCATACCACGAGGGTCGGGACTATGGGATCAATGCGGCTGATTCTCCCGGGCAGCCGCCGGTGCAGGGAGACTCAGACTTGTGAAATACGTTACGGTGAAGAACTGCTGCGGTACTCCTCATAGAGCCTGATGAATTCATGCTGGTAGCCGGGATAGTGATCTGAAACGGAAAAGGGCTTCCAGAAGGGCTGATCCCCCATGCGGACAAGGGTGCCCACATGGCGGTATCCCAGGATTGCCGGAGGCATGGAACTGAAAATATCACGTCCCATGACAATGCGTATGATGCGGTCTTCGGCCTCCCTGAGCTGTGCTGCAGCGTTTCGGGTCAGAACCCTTGGCGTACCGAAGGTCACAAGCCGTACGCCTAGTTCAGGATATGCATGGTAAATGTCAAAGAAGGCAATATACGCCACCATGCCTCCAGCGCTGTGGCCGATGAGAAGGATCTCTTCCCCTGCAAAGGAATTTATCCGGTTATGTACATCATCATATATCCCTTCATACTTGCTGAGCATTCCTCTGTGTGCTTTGTATGAAGGATTGTCGGTGAAGAAGAGCGGTGCGGGCCGGAACTGGTAGTTGATTCTTGTGTCAATTTCCTGCTTCGGTGCCTGGGATGACCTGAATACCATATGAAGTACACCATGCTCTATGACCGCCAGTGCCAATGTGTTTGTCGGCTCATGGGAGAAATAATCAAGCTCCCAGCCGGTATCTCTCCAGGTTTCCCGTTCCTTTGTAACAGCCCTGCACATGGAATAATATGAGTAAAACTGCTCAATCGTAGGGAAGGTTTCATCCAGTTCGGTGATCTGTATGCCCCTGGGAAAACTCTGGCAGGAAGACAGGAGGATGATTCCTGGAAGCATGAAGCACATGAGCAGTTTCATCGGAATTGCTTGTATGTAATCATGTTTCATGATCTGCCGCCCTATGGAAAGCACCTGTGCATGCACTGCATAGGCACTTCAATTGTGAGGCATCCTATATGGAGAAGTCAAGCTGTTTATGTCCTGAGCACACTACAGAAGCCTGTTTTACTTCATCTCCCGAAGGCGTGAAAGGGTGTTCTGCACAGCCTCAAGACGCATGTCGTCCATTGCGGAGAACAGCTGGTCATAGGGCTGGTACGCCTGATGGGACTGCATGTCGGGATAATACCGCTTTAGGGATTCATCCAGGACCAGGGGGGTGCTTCTCAGGTCCGAAATCTCCCCGAGCCCATGCAGTGCTGTCAGGGCGATACCCCTCAAGGTGTTCAGGTAGCTTGACACCGGCTGCACTGCAGTATTCAGCACATCAGCTTTTATCTGGTTCCAGAGGGAGTTCTGCGATCCTCCTCCGCAGGTAAACAGGACATCGGGAACAGTATGGAACATCTCATTCATGGCCCGAAGCCCCTCCGCATGGGTATAGCAGACAGATTCAAGGATGGACCGGTACAGGTGCTCATGGGAATGGTCCCAGGAGATGCCGAGCCATCCACCGCGGAGATTGGGCTGGAAGGGACAGTGCCTTCCTCCGAAATAGGGGATGAACATCAGTCCGCAGGAACCAGGAGGTACCGATGCGGCTAGTTCTGCCATCCGTGAGAAAAAGTCCTGCTCAGGCTCATCAGGGGCTATCATCCGGTGAAACCACGCCAGGTCAATACCCGCCCCGTTTACATAGCTGCAGGCATACAGCAGGTCCGGAAACACCGAGGGAATGTACATGCATCTGCCGGAATAGTCGGGCACATGGTCCTGCACCGATGAAAGCAGGAGGGTGGTGCTTCCTGAGACCTCCATGGTGATGCCCTCCCTGGTCACCCCTGCCCCGAGCATTCCTGCGCTCTGGTCGCCGGTACCGACAAATACGGGGATGCCTGCTGGAATCCCCGTATCCCGGGAAAACTCACCTGATACGCACCCGGCCTTCTCGAAGGGGGATGCAATGCGGGGAAACTTGTCTGTTTCCAGACCGAGGGATTCGGTGATTTCCCGGGACCAGCGCATGCCGACGGCCTCCTCATTGCCGTAGAAAGCGGTGAGGGACCGGTCAATCACCGCATCTTCAGCCTTCAGGGACGTCATCCTGCCCATGATATAGGAGTTCAGGGGAATAAACTTATGCACCCTTCGGTAGATTTCAGGATGCTGCTCCTTCCACCACATGATCTTCGGGGTGTTCCGCGGGGAGCCGCAGGTGCTCTTGTGCAGCCTGGGTCCGAGCAGGTCATGAAGCTGCAGGTTCAGTCCTTCAGCCCGGGTGTCAAGGCCCGCATCAAATCCCGTCAGGGAATTGAAGTCCCGGTCAATGCCCACCACACCTCCCATCTGCCCTGATACGGCTGCTGCCTCAACACAGAGGGAATGCTCATCTACAAGCTCCCGGATCAGTTTCTTGACTGAGTCATACACTGCTTCCTCACAGCGCCCCGCTGTGCCTGTTTGTGCGGGTGCGTCAAGGCGGCGTGAGGCTATGATGTTCCCCTGGAGATCCGCTGCTCCTGCTTTAACTCCGCTGGTCCCGACGTCAACTGCCAGTACTGCATGCTTCATGGATTCCATCATAGGCCATGAATTGAGAATTGTAAACAAGAAAAATACCTAATGTTATTAATAACAGTTGACAGATATATCATGAGGGGGTACCATGCCTGTATCACATGCTTCGGAGATTATATGAGAGACAGGAACATCGTTATATGGGGCGCAGGGAAGATTGGAAGAGGGTTTATCGGTGATATCTTTCATGCTGCGGGATACAATCTGACTTTTGTTGATGCCGACCGGGCCCTTGTGAAGGCCCTGCAGAATGCTTCGTCATATACGGTATACAACATGGCCTCAGAAGAGGAGTCGGAGGTGGTCAAGGTGGGCAGGTTCCAGGCATACCGCCCCGATGATGCAGAGGTTCAGCAGGCGCTGGCGAAAACCGATCTGGTTTCGGTTTCGGTGTTTCCCGATGCCTTTGAAGAGACAGCGGATCGTCTGGCTGAGCACATTGAACGGCGCTGCCGGGAGGAGCATCCCCGCTCCCTCGATATCCTGCTGTGCTTGAATGCCCATCACCCGGCACCGATGTTTCGCGACATGTTTCTCTCCCGCCTTTCCGCACAGGGACAGGAATTCCTCCTCGGGAGGGTGGGGATTGTGGAAACCCTGGTCATCCGGATGGGAGTGGAAGCCGATGAGAAGATGAAGCAGAACGATCCTCTTGCGGTGCTGACCAACGGGTATCCGGTGCTTACCGTTGACGGCACCGCCTGCAGGACCGCCCTAGATATTCCTGGAAGAATCCGGAAGACCGATCGGATGCGCTCTGAGGAGACACGGAAGATTTATACTTACAATATGATTCACGCTGTCTATGCCTATGCAGGCTGGGTGAAGGGATACAGCCATATTATCGAGGCGGTGCATGACCCTGACATTGCAGTTCTTGCCCAGGGCGCCCTTGATGAGATCAGCAGGGCTCTGCAGGCCGTCTGCGGGTTCATCTCCGATGAGATGGAGCAGTGGAACCGGGAGGTGCTGAAGAACATGGCCAATCCCATTCTGAAGGATACCATAGCACGGGTCGGAGCTGATCCACTTCGCAAAGCTGCCCGCAATGACCGGCTCATCGGGCCTGCCCTGCTGTGCCGGTCGGCGGGGGTTTACCCTGGGTACCTTGCAGCCGCAGCGGCCTGCGCATACTGCTATGACAATCCTGAAGATCCAGCTGCCGTGCAGCTTCAGGAGCGCATTGCAGAACAGGGGATCCGGAAGGCTGTTGAGCACGTCAGTGCTCTGGATACTGAAGCTGAACTGATCAGTCTGATTCTCAAGGAATACAGCCGGATCAAGGAACGGGGACTTTCAGGGTTTGCAGAGGAAGCAGACCGGCACAGAATCATCGCTTCTGCGTATGAGCTGGGGTTTTCCCATGAAAAGAAGATCAGAGGATGCGGACAGTGCACCATCAAGGCACTGCTGGACATGACCGGCAGAGATGACCCGGGACTGTTCAAGGCTGCAAGCGGCCTTTCGGGGGGGATCGGCATCACCGGGGACGGGTCCTGCGGAGGGTATATCGGGGGAGTGCTGTTTCTCAGCTCCCTGGTGGGGCGGAGAATTGACCGCCTTGAAGAAGGAGACAAGGAAGCACAGTATGCCTCCTTCGACATGGCCCAGAGGCTTCACGACCAGTTCATCGAGACCTATGGGAGCATTACCTGCAGCGACATCCATCAGGTGATCTTCAAAAAAAGCTTCTGCCTCAGGGAAAAAAGCGTCAGGGATGAATTTGAGCAGGCAGGGGCACATCGAGACAAATGCACCTCCGTCATCGGAACTGCCGTCGCTTGGACTGCAGAGATTCTGCTGGAGGAAGGCTTAATGGATTCATCTCGACGAAAGGAGAACATATGAGGACCAGGGCGGCACGGCTCTATCAGGCAGGGGACATCAGGGTGGAGGAGTTTAACCTCCCTGATATCAGGGAAGATGAGATACTGGCGAAGGTGGTGAGCGACAGCCTGTGCATGTCCACATACAAGGCGGCAGTGCAGGGGTCGGCGCACAAGCGTGTCCCGGAATCCATTGGAGAGCACCCGGTGATCATGGGGCATGAGTTCTCCGGTGTTGTGGTGAAGTCAGGAAGCAGATGGAGGGAGCGGTACCCCGAGGGCATGAAGTTCACGGTGCAGCCGAACATCAACTACCTCGGCAAGGGGTATGCCCCGGGATACTCCTTTGAATATTTCGGAGGGAATGCCGAATACATCATTATTCCCCGTGAAGTGATGGAAGGGGGATTTTTTCTGGAATACCGCGGCGATGCATTCTACTGCGCCTCCCTGGCTGAACCGATGTCATGCATCATTGCGGCATTCCATGAATCATTCAGACCGAAGGCAGGAACCCACACCATGGAAATGGGGACTGTTCCCGGAGGTGCTATGGCATTGCTGGCAGGCGCCGGACCTATGGGTCTTGGAGCGGTCGACTATGCCCTGCATATGGAAAATCCTCCGTCCCTGCTGGTTGTCACTGATATTGATTCCCGGAGGCTTGAGCGGGCAGCGGAGGTGCTTTCTCCGTCACATGCAGAAGAGCTTGGAGTGAAGCTTGTGTATGTGCATGTTCCTTCTGCTAATCATCCGGTTGAATACCTGCGCAGCCTCAGCAGCGGCAGGGGATTTGATGATGTCTTTGTCTTTGCCCCCGTTGAAGAGGTGGTGGAGATGGGCGACCGCCTGCTGGCTCAAAACGGCTGTCTCAATTTCTTCGCCGGACCGGTGGACCCCGGGTTTTCCGGGAAGGTGAATTTCTTCAATGTCCATTATGCAGGCACCCGCATTACCGGTACAAGCGGGGGGCTGACCTCCGACATGCAGGAGGCTCTGGACCTTTCCGGCAGGGGAGTCATTAACCCGTCGGTAATGATCACCCATGTGGGAGGGCTCAGCTGTGCCGCCGAGGCGACCCTGCAGCTGCCGAAGATTCCTGGAGGGAAGAAACTAATCTATACCCATGCTGATATGGAGCTGACTGCATTAGATGATCTTGATGATGCCGCATCTTCGGACCCGAGATACCGGGATCTGGCTGATGCGGTGAAACGAAACAGCGGTCTGTGGTCCGCGGAGGCCGAGGAGATCCTGCTGTCGCAGTTTGCAAGGAGAGACCAATGAATGAACAAAGAAGCCTGTCCATGCCCTTCTGGTGTGCCGCAAATCCCGTGGGAGATCCCTTCGGACCTGGGGTGCTGGCTGAGGTGAATGCAGCAGAAACGGCTGAACTGCTTGCATCTGCGGGCAGAAAGGGCCTGATACACTATACCGCTGCACATGATGATGACCTGGTGGGATGGAATCCCGATGATCCTGAGGATGACCTTGATCCTGCAGGGAAGACCCGGGGCATCCTGGAGGAGGTACGGGGGGTGCTCAATGAGGGCGGGGTCAGCTTCAAGATGATCGGATGCTGTCTTCATGCCGACCCGGTGTTCAGGAACGGGGGAATT
>PWNW01000073.1 GCA_003557605.1 Spirochaetaceae bacterium | reverse complement strand
TGGCTGCAGCAGTTTTCGCCGATATGCTTCCAGTATCCCTCAAGCTCCTGCTCTCCAAAGCTCTCTTCCACCCAGCTGGAGACAATGTCATAGAGCCCGTAGAACTCCTTCAACGTTCCCATACATTATCTACTCCCATCCCCGGGTAAAGCCTCGGGGGCCGTTGATTATTCCGATACGGGACCTGAGGTCTCCGCACGCTTTTTCAAATGCATCCAGCTGTCTCCTGTACCGGCTGCATGCATCTTCATATGCATCCATGCCCGACACTGTGGCCAGTTCAAGAGTGTCTCTGCGCAGGTCATAGGCCTCGTCGGAAAAGTCGGGATCACGTATATAGGACATATCTGCATCTCTGATGCTTCTTACCAGAGATGAATGACGCCCCGAGGCGGGCATTCCTCCCGGCAGGCTGTTTCCAAGGTGTCCGTGGTAGTCCCCAACCTGGGCATAGACAAATTCCCTGTGCTCATCTGCGGTGCCGGATGCTGTCTCCAGCAGGTCCCTGGACTGGTGCTCATAGGGTGACTGCAGTCCTGCAAAACCAAGCACCGTCTCATAGATGTCCGAGGTTTCAACAAAGGAGGATACCCTGACTCCCCGGGGAGCATGGGTATTCCCAGGAGGAATCACCAGAAGCGGCACATGGAGCAGACATTCGTACAAAGCCTCTGATTTTGCAAACATCCCCTTCTCCCCGGCATAATCCCCATGGTCGGAAGTGAATATGATCCAGGTGTTTTCCATCATACCCCGTTTCTCAAGCGCCTCAATAAGCCGTCCGGTCTGGAAATCAGCAGATGCGGTCATACCGTAATAAGCCGCCAGGGCTTTGCGTACATCATCGTCAGAAGCTTCATCGGTGCGGCATTCCTGAAGCACCGCATCATGCCATGCAGGACGCTCTCCCGGCTGTCCCCTTAAAGGAACTTCCAGCCCATGATAATCAACGGTGCGATCAAAGGGAGGCGGCACCGCATACGGCGCATGGGCATCTTCATAGCACACATTGAAAAAAAACGGGACATCCATCTGCTTCACTTCATCCGCCTCAATAAGTACCCGGTCAGTGAGCAGATGCGAGTGGGATTCCTCCGGTGCTCCGGGGACCGTATCGGAATACCAGGAGGGTTTTCCCGAAAACGGACCGTACCGCCTGCGGTAGGCTTCCCCGAGGATGCCGTCTTTATTGTCCACCGCTTCATGGAATCCCCGGGCCAGTCCCCGCTGCCGTTCAACATGTCCGAAGCATGCTGTGTAGTACCCCGCTGCACTGAGCTGTTCGGGAAGCAGCGGGATGTTTACCGGGGCACGGTTCTGGTGGCAGGTGACACCATGCACCATCGGGTGCAGACCTGTAAGCATTGAGCATCGGGAGGGAGTGCAGATGGGAGAGGTGCTCCAGGCCTGCTCAAAAAGCATCCCCTTCCCGGCAAGGGAGTCAATAACAGGGGTGGATGCATGGAGGTTTCCGTAACACCCCGCAGAAGAAGCCTTCTGCTGCTCCGAGACGATCCAGAGGATGTTCGGCCGTTCAGCCATTATGGTTCTCCATATAATAGAGCCTTGAAGAGCAGGCGGCCTCATCAGTTCGGGAATGGTCCCGCTGCTGTGCTATTCCGCGACGGTTGAGCACCGGCTCATAGATCACCGCGCAGTGCTCGCAGTAGGCATGGTACGGCTCCATATACCCAAGCTTCATCAGCAGTCCCTTTGAAGGACAGTGATGCATTTCAAAGGTTATTTCCTGCAGTTTTTCATCATAGGTCATGGTGAAGTCCGCCGCCTCTTCATTGAGGGCGCGGGTCCAGTATTCCCAGCACCCTTCCATTCCCTTCTGGTCAACCAGCGTGCCGAGCAGGGTCTCTACATAGGTATCGGAAATATACTTCCAGTAACGAAGCACCTCCTGATACCCCCCTTTCTTTTCAAGAAACTTGAAAAGCTCACTGTAAAGCGGAATAAACTCTGTGCAGGATATCATAATCGGGGCTCCTTTCGTTCGCAGAACATGAATTCAGCAGCGCCGGTCTCTGCATCATACCTGCTGCAGGAAAAATCAAGACCTGCAAGCTCTGCCAGGGCACCGTAGAGGGTTCTCACCGCTTCAACCTGACCTGCAGAAGGGGTATGCCCCTTCTGCTTCATATGACGGACCCCAGGGCACCAGGATACAGCGACCTGCAGGACCCCGACAGTCAGGGATGTCTCCAGAGCTTCGGATGCCTCTTCTGCCGTATATATCTCCTGGAAATACTCCTCCAGGGCCCCGAGGCCCTGCTCTGCAGTACGTCCAGCAAGGGGCTTGTAATACGCCTCAGCATACTGCTGAATGAACTCCTTCACCCCCTGCTTTCCGAAATGCTCCTCCACATAAGACAAACTCAGATCAGAGGAGATGTGGAAATCCCGATGCAGATAAGGGTTATCAGAGGCTCTTCGGTCAACGATACGCTTGCTCACATACCCTCCTGCAGCTCTCCAAGGGCTTGGAATTTTTCCTTCACGGATTTCTTCAGATCCTCAGACAGGGTTTCCTCATAGTCGGGCCCGAAATTTCCCCGAAATCCCAGAAGGTTCAGGGCATAGGTAAATGCCGGCCTGAGGCCAACAGCAATCATATAGTCCCTCAGGTCCATCATCTCGTTGAGGTGCCTCCGTGCAGAACCATGGTCATCCCGGTTGAAGGCATCCTGCACCCGCTTCACTGTTGCCGGAAAGCAGGCAAAGATTCCGTCGAGATAGTGGTGGATCCCGTAGGCATACCCCACCGCAAAGAGGTCCGAGTTGGAAAGGATGGGGGTGAACTCTTTGCTGATTTCCGGGCTGTCAAGGATAGCCCGGGCCAGGATGATGTTCCCGGTTTTCACACCCCGGATGTTCTTTACCTTTGCAAGCTCCGTAATGTGGCTGAGCGACAAGTTCACCTTGGCAGTAAAGGGATGATCATAGAGAAATATCTCCTGGTCAGTCATAGCAGCACAGCGGGTAAAGAACGGAACAATCAGTTTTTCACGGATGGTTCCGTAGAAGGGAGCTGTGAGCACCGGGGATACCTGGTATGATTTGAGAACATCAAGTTTAGCCTGCACCTGATGCAGGGTATTGTCCGCCGCTCCAACCATCAGCCGTACCCGGCCGTTCACAGCCTCCTCTGCTGCACGCACCGTCCGTTCATACTGGTCATGCCTCACGCATCCGATCATGCCCATAGTGCCCATCAGAAGGAGGCCTGATGCCCCCGCTGCAATCTGGTTCTCAATATGATCTGCCAGGCTGTCGGTCAGCACCGAACCGTCGGCATCAAAGGGAGTTCCCAGGGCTGTGTAAAATCCTTTCTTCATACTGCTCATGATTTACCTCCTCGATAGAGCCACTGCGGATAGTCTGACTCCATAAACTGCATAAATTCCTGGTACACCTCTTCGGGAATTGCCCGATAGGGAGGCAGCACCCTCAGGGAGAATTCCGGGTCTGCATGCCTGAAAAACACCTTGTCATAGGCCGCATCGCTCCAGCCGGTCCCGATGATCCCCATAATGCCGCGCCAGACGCCATGTGTTTCTGAAACGAATTTTTTAACCGAAGGAACGTCCTTGTCCTGTACTGCCTGGAAAAACAGCTTCGCCCGCTGTGGATTCAGGGACCCCCAGGCCATCAGATATCCGAACTCGCCAAGCATTCCCGCATAGCCGATGGAGGTCTCTGCGGTAAAAAACTGGATCGGACATTCGGTGAAAGCCAGGTCATGCACATCAGCAAAGGAGACACTGGTGGTCTTCGCGGCGGTGAGATTCGGGATCTCTTCTGCCAGACGAAAGAACTCCGCCGGTGTCACCAGCCGCTTGGAGCGGATGATGTTGTAGAGCATGAAACGGCAGTCCGGATAGGGATCGCAGAATGCATGGAAGAAGTCAAACATCTCTTCTTCGGAGAGCACCGTCCATCCTGGAAGGGCAAACTGAAAATCCCTCACCCCCAAGCTGTATGCCCGTTCCAGCCGCTGTTTCATGACCTGCAGCGACGGGCTGATAATCCCCACCATCGGCTGCATATTCAGCCTGGTCATCTCCTGAAAGAACAGCTGTGTTATTTCATCAAACTGCCCGTCTGTTACTGCATGTCCTTCACCCGCAGTCCCGAAGAGATAGACATTTTCAATGTCAAGGCTTCGGAAATGACTGATCTGACGAACAAACACCTCCCTGTCAAACTGAAATGACTCAGTCCAGGGAATACATACTGTTGCCATAATGCACTGGGGATACCGTTTACTGCTCATTGCGTCCTCCTGTTATGAACCCATTCTTTCAAGCAGCCGGAAGCAGTTAAGAAAATTGCGTCCGATGTGAAAGGAGTTTTTCCGTGCTGTTCCCTTTGCATCACCTACCCGGTTTCCCCTCCGGTCAAGATTTGCAAACCATTCCCCGTAGACCGGATCGGCAAACCGGGTAAAGCTGTACTCATGCACCGCCCGGTAGCTTCTTAAGAAGGAGCCCCTGCCGGTCTCAGCATATGCCAGCAGCAGGGCATACAGGGCCTCCGCATGCTGCCACCACAGCTTTGATTCACCCACAAAGGCCATTGACGTAGGCATCGGCAGTCCCTGGGAATCAATATCGTTATATATTCCGCCGTAATCCTTGTCCCATCCCCATTGGAAGCCCCATTCAATCCAGTCGGCACCGCGGCTGCGAAGCATCTGGTCATTTCTTCTGAGTCCTTCATGGATGAGGAATATACCACCCTCAATGATGTGCCCGGGATTTATCCACCTTCCCATATGTCCGGGGATCTCGCTTCCGTCCCAGGCGACAAGCTCAAAAACCGCCTTCTTGTCTTCCTTCATGTGCATCCCAAGCATCAGGGAAATGCACTGGTCAATTTTTTCTTCCCACTGAGGCTCTTCCCGGAATCTCCTCAGTTCCTGAAGCACGTTGAGGGTGATCATGGCATGTCCGTGCTGGCGCACCGGACGGGTTTGGGCAATGAAGCACTGCTGTGCCTTTCCAGGGTGCTGGTAGGTCTCCCATACTTCTTCAAAGAGCTTTTTTGCCCGGAGATACCACTGCTCATCTCCGGATGCACGGGCATATTCGGTAAACCCGAGAACTGAAGACATCTCAGCCGCACTGCCTTGCTTCGGTTCCAGCGGGGCACCTTCCCTGGTAAGGGCGTAGTACATGGTCCCGTCTGGAGCAAACCCGTGGGAGTCCAGAAAATCAATTCCCCATGAGGCCATGTCGAGGTATTCTGGACGGTCTTCCAGCTAGTTGTACATATGGGCATAGGTCCAGATGATCCTCCCCGCATGCCACATGCAGACCTTATCGTAATCATATACGCTTCCGTCCCGGTTCAGGCAGGTATGGTATCCCCCGGCTTCAGCATCACGGGCATGGTTCATCCAAAACGGAAGGATGTTTTCCGTCAGTTCCCGGTAGTAAAAATCTCTTAATGCATGAATTTCATAGGTTTTCATGGGTTAGGGCTTCCTTTTTCTTTTCATTGGTAATAACATAATTACATTACTGACTGCTACTGTCAAGGATTCATTAGGACTTTTTCCTGATCAGTCTGCAGAAATAGAGGAGACCTATGAATATACTGAATCAGCTGACTGACGTACTGCCGGATTCACCCTCCGCGCTGGTATTCAACGCATGCAGCGCCCTGGGCATCACCATCAGCGCTTCCGAAGCAGCCCTTCGCTGCCTCACCCCCGAATTTCCCGCCTTCTGCGGGGAGGCAGTAACCATCAAGCTGGACTGCAGTGCCGAAGAAGGTGATGACAGCAGTTTTCTTTATTATGAGATGCTGGAATTAATTGCGAAATCTTCCCGGCCCATGGCTGCAGTGATTGAGTCTGTTTCACAACCCCTCAGTCACGCTGCTGCAGGAGACGGTATGGCCAAAGCCATGCTCGCAGCAGGAACAGCAGCCCTTGTTTCAAACGGAGCGGTCCGGGACCTTGCCGGAATCAGGCAGGCAGGACTGATGACCTTTGCAGGAGGACTGGTCCCTGGTCACCGTCACCTTCGCTGGAGCGGTCTGGGGGACCCTGTTCATATTGGAGGGATGAACATACATACCGGAGACCTGCTGCACGGTGATGCAGACGGCCTTATTGTCATTCCTCCGCAGTGCTTCAGCAGGATTATTCCTGCATGCCGGCTTGTACGGGACTTTGAGACCGCAGCTCATGCTGAACTGAGAAGAACTGACCGAACAGCCGCAGAAAAACAGGCTTCTGTGCAGAAGCTGTCAAAGCAGCTTGATACAGCAGTGAAGGCACTGACCTAAATATTGTACCCTTCAGTATACTCCCGGTGACCGTAGTTCGTGGATACCAGGGTGTAGCGGTCACCTCGAAAGGCAGTGACAAATACTGCAATGCCCCTTCCGTCGGGGGAATAGACAAGATCGGTGGTCATCAGAATCGGTGCATTGACAGGGACCTGCAGTCTCTCGGATGCGATCT